>CALLPK010000087.1 GCA_938015415.1 uncultured Saprospiraceae bacterium | reverse complement strand
GGTTTAGTTCCCGCTCAGTTTATTTAATTCGTCCCAAATGGGATTATTAGTTGCTTTTTGGTCTTCCTCCTCCTGCTCCAGCCGTTTCAGTACCGCTTGATCGCAAGGTGGCGGATTATCGTTTTGGCAGTCGTAGATTTTCATCATTGGTACGGACAGGCCCACGAATTCGTATATATATTTAGCGACGTTGATTACCGTAGTTTCGGCGGGCAGATACACTACCTCGTCTACTTCGGATTCGTGGTCACTCAATTTTATAATCAACTGAAACTGACCATCCACCGGTAAATGTATATCTGCCAGACACCGGTCACATTCCGCTTTTACCGTTCCCTGTACGTCCACATCGAGGACAAACATATCCGGTCTTTTGTCAAAATCCAGCAAAATATCCACATCGCTCTCTCCGATCAACGAATCCTCAAATTCGGTAAAAAAGGTCGAATCCAGGTGAAATTTAAACTGATGCAGACCACTTTTGATCCCTCTGACGGGTATCGAAAAATTGTTCAAAGATGCCATAGGAAAAAGAACTGCTTAAAAATGCGGTGCAAAGATACCTTTTTTTGTGCAAAAATGGGGGATTTTTTGGGGAAAATTAAGAGGGGAATAGGTTTGGTTATTGAAGGCCTTTTAAGGTAGGTAACTTAATAATTAGCCCTTAAAACGTCCTTTCTAAATCATATCTACATTTTAGCCACATCCCTGAAGATGAGATGCTATGTGAAATCTGGTAATTTTCCCTAAAACTATTGCTGATTATTTGTTCATTATTACGATAATAAAGCCCACTCGACAACCTGATGAATTTAGATAATCCTGAGGAAGATACTGAATTGCCTTTTTTATCGATGTTTAGAATAATTTTGTTAAGAAACAATAGTTCTTCAATATATTTTAAACCCTATACGTTTTAGATGTGATCTAAACTATAGAATCAGCGATTCGTTATTTTTAACAAAAAGGAAAGCATGAAAAATTTATTACTAACCGTATTAATACTATTATTGACGACTCCCTTATTCAGCCAAAACCTCCCCGTTCCAACCAAATGGAAAATCAAAAAAATTGGAGTTAGTTTAGGAATAGAGAGAGATATGATCTCAAATTTGGATGGTAATTATTTGATCGATATTGGTAAAAACGTAAGTGCTACTTTACCCAACGGAACTAAATTGGATAATATGTACGGAGGTGTTTGCGAAAACCCACATATTCGACTTACTGTAGCTTTAGAAGTACCACATCTTAAAAATACTGAATTTCAATTGGGCGTTAACGCTTTTTTTAATCGATATGATGGTGCTTATTATTGGGGCGATAATTTTTTTGATTCAGTAACGGAATACTATGATGCTGATTATATATCCGTCGATCTTTTTAGTCATGAACTAGGGCTGGAAGCTGCCCTGGTAAAAAGATTAAGTTTTGGCAGTTTTTTAAACCTTTATGGAGGTGTGGGTACCAATTTGGGATATTCAATTGGTGATGAACTACACATTAGTGGTAATAATTTACAATCTGTTAATAAAAATTCAGATCGTTCAAACGCGGATATTTTTACCGGTACTACTTATCGTGAGGAAACTTACCATTCATTTGCAGCCAAGGATGCTTTTCATCAAAGGTTATTTTTACAAGCAGGTGCTGGATTTGTGTTATTCAAACGTTTAGAATTAGGGATTGAATATCGAGGTGGCCTGGGATACAAAGCAACGTTTAATGGACCAACCAAAGGAACTAAACTTCACTCTATTGGCGCAAGTGCTAAATGGATTTTATAAAACCAAAAAATCCTGCTAATTCAAAAAAGATTAGCAGGATAATTTTACGTTAATTCACATATCCACACATCCAATCTACACCATCGACTTCGGCTTCACCCAGGCATCAAATTCCTTATCCGTCAAATACCCCAGCTTCACCGCCGCCGCCTTCAACGTCGTTCCCTCTTTATAAGCCTTTTTGGCAATCGTAGCCGCCTTATCGTAGCCGATTTTCGTATTGAGTGCCGTTACCAACATCAGGGAATTTTGTAATTTTTCTTCAATCACTTCGTAGTTCGGTTCAATACCCTGCGCACAATTCGTATCAAAACTACGACAGGCATCACCGATCAACCGCGCACTAAACAAGAAATTAAAAATCATCATGGGCTTAAAAACGTTCAGTTCAAAATGTCCCGTGGCACCGCCAATATTGATCGCTACATCGTTACCCAATACTTGCGCACAAGCCATCGTCAATGCTTCTGATTGTGTCGGATTTACTTTTCCTGGCATGATCGAAGAACCCGGTTCGTTGGCTGGAATAATCAATTCTCCAATGCCACAACGCGGACCGGAAGCCAGCATCCGGATATCATTGCCAATTTTATTGAGCGCCACAGCGGCAGTTTTGAGCGCACCGTGTGCTTCCACAATCGCATCGTGTGCTGCCAATGCGGCAAATTTATTTTTAGCCGTGACGAAAGGTAATTTTGACAACTTCGCGATATGCTTTGCGACCAGTTTATCATATCCCCTGGGCGTATTCAATCCTGTACCTACGGCGGTACCACCGAGCGCCAGTTCTGACAAATGCTTTAAGGTATTTTTGATGGCCTCCATGGCGTGGTCCAGTTGAGCCACGTAGCCCGACAGTTCCTGGCCCACCGTCACCGGTGTGGCATCCATAAAGTGGGTACGACCAATCTTGACCACATTTTTATAAGCTTTTGCTTTTTTGTTCAAGGTGTCACGTAGTGCTTTCATGCCCGGCAAAGTATTTTCTGTCAGCATTTGATAAGCAGCGATATGCATCGCCGTCGGAAAAGTATCGTTGGAAGATTGCGATTTATTCACATCATCGTTGGGGTGTAAAAACTTTTTCTCGTCGGTTAGTTTGCCGCCTTTAACTACGTGGCCACGGTTGGCAATCACTTCGTTGACGTTCATGTTGGATTGTGTACCGGAACCCGTCTGCCAAACCACGAGCGGGAACTGATCGTCCAGTTTTCCCTTGGTGATTTCGTCGCAAATTTTTCCAATTAACGCAGCTTTAGTTTTTGGCAAAACACCGAGTTCGGCGTTTGTTTTAGCTGCTGCTTTTTTTAGAATTGCAAAAGCGCGAATCACTTCGATGGGCATCTTTTGACCGCCAATTTTAAAATTTTCAACCGACCGTTGTGTTTGTGCGCCCCAGTATTTATCCGCGGGAACTTTTACGAAACCGATACTGTCTTTTTCTTTTCTGAATTTCATGTGATAATTAAATTTTTGAACAATTAAGGCAAAGATAGTGTTTTTGTTTGTAAGCAGATAATCTTATATTTGTGTTTATTACTTTGAATGTCTTTTACTTACAAAGAGAAAAATATTTTTATAACACAGTTTTTTCATTTTATAGAGTTAATGTGAAAATGCTACCTAAATTAAGTTAATAATGGCTTTTAAACTTCCAGATTTACCCTATGCGTACGATGCCTTACAACCATACATCGACAAGCGCACTATGAAAATTCATCACACTAAACACCACGCTGGTTACACTAACAAATTAAACGCCGCTATCGAAGGTACTGACCTGGCAAAGAAATCCATCGAGGATATTTTGAAGAAAGCTTCCAAGCATGGAGATGCCGTGCGTAACAACGCAGGTGGCTTTTACAATCATTCTCTTTTTTGGAGAACCATGGGACCCAACGAAGGCGCAGAACCGAAAGGAAAATTAGCTAAAGCCATCAAAGATTCTTTTGGCTCTTTCGAAAAATTTAAGGAGAAATTTTCTGCTGCGGCAAAAACCAGATTTGGTTCCGGTTGGGCGTGGTTATGCGTAGGACGTGGTGGCAAGTTATTCGTAACTTCTACTCCTAATCAGGACAACCCACTCATGGATTGTGCGGATAAAAAGGGAAAGCCAATTCTTGGATTAGACGTTTGGGAACATGCGTACTATCTAAAATACCAGAATAAACGCCCCGATTATGTAGAAGCATTCTTTAGCGTTGCTAACTGGTCTGTAGTATCAAGAGAATACACCAAAGCATTGAAAAAGTAATAGTTTTTTGAACAAACTGCAAAATTACTCACCCGTAAGACCCTGTGTTTTACGGGTATTTTTTTTGAGAAAATCGGTTTCTTAAGGAATTGTACAGAACAATTACCGAAGTACTGCGTTAAAGCGGATATAACCATGGATAATCTAACCTAATTTAATCCAAATTATTTTACCATTAAATTATCTCTCCCATGATCATTTTAAGTATTTTTCTAATGATTTTATTTGTTTTTGGCAGCCAATTTTTACAAGAAGCCGCCAAGAATTAACACTGAATCATCTTTTTTACAAGAACAAAGCAGTTTATAACAGTAACAAAAAGCCCTCAACCGATAAGGATTGAGGGCTTTTGCTTGGTATATTTTAAAATTGAATGCTATTAAGAAACTATTCTTATTCTCATTCCAACTCTATTTCTTCTTATCCTTCACCGCTTCGTACATTGTCTGGATTTCCGCCTTAGAAAAAGTACCCATTAGTGCGTTTTGAAAAATATATTCTCGATCTCCCATCACACGCACCAACTGAAAACCATAACTGGTACTCGTAGAATCCAGTTTGGTCTCATAAATAAAACCATTGGGATCAGATTCATCCACTATCTTTGAAAAATAGGGGTTGTTCTTTACTTCTCCCTTCAATTCACTGGCAATCTTCGTCACATCGGTTGATGTCGCATCCGAGGCAAATATTTGCAAATCATACCCGTCTTCGCCCCGAACGGTAATATCCTTTTGTACCAATAAATCCATTGTTCGGACTTTCGCACTATCCGGCGCCATGATCGTGATAGGAATCCCATGAGCCAATAAATTCAATGGCTTTAAATTACTCGTAGGATCAGACTGGCAAGCACCCAGTAAAAAAAGTACGGAGAAAACGATACAGAGATTTTTCATAAAAATTTTATAGTTGATTAAGCCCCAAAGATACTAATGTATAGGGTAATTAATAATTGGGTAATGAAGAATTAATCATGACTCGGTAATCTTGTTTCTTTTAATAAGTAATGCCATTTTTCATAAAGAAACAGGACAGAAGCGATTTGACCGTCTCTATTCAAATTTTAATGTTCAACAAGCGAAGCGTCTCAACAACTCAATATCACTCCACGACCACCTTTCTCACACCTTTTCCATTTTCGGTCATCACTTCTAAAAAGTAAAATCCAGCAGCGACTTTCTGCAAATCCAGTTGCGTTTGAATTCGACCGGCTCCTGCGGTAAAAGATTTATTTTGTACCAGGGCACCACTAATCGAATAAAGAGAAATATCTATTGTACTTGACTTTGCCAGCGTTAGTTCTATCGTTAAGAGATCTTGTACCGGATTAGGGAAAATTCGGTAATTCCAGCCCGCTGGCTCCACCTGATTCGTATTAGTAGATAATTGAGATTCTACAATAATTCCCCCTTCTGGAATCGTGGCACAAGCCTCGTCTCCTTCGGCGGACCGCGCGCAGACCTCTCCATTATAGCTAAATAAATCCATTAGTTCCACGTCGTCTATAAACCAAAATCCTCCACCTAGAGGAATACCTCCATCACTGGTGGCAAAATTAAATCGTAGATAAACCGACTCATTTTGATACGCAGATAAATCTATATAGGTAGGGATCCAGCCGTCTGAATCACCCGTAAAAGCTTCGAGCTCCGGAATGATAAATGTAGTATATTGTACAAAACCCGGATACCCATTTCGAATCATTTTATCACCCAATAAATCAAAAGCTGCCCCTTCCGGATTAGCCGCAGTAGTAATCTCTACGATCCCTCCATCAATCCCCGGTTCGGTGTTATATTTATGATAGAAACGCAACGCCGGTCGCTGACCAAATACCGTAGCCTGCTCTCGTAATACCAGATGCTGACGGGACTCTGCGGCCGTATTATTGATATACCAGGAAAAAGGTCCCGTATAGGAATCCTGATTTGATAAAGTCCACCACAGTGCTTGAATATCATTAGGTTGTACCGGTACAATTTCAAAATCACTCAAATCATTGGTGGGATAAAATTCTTTTTGAATAGAAAAGAAATCCGGCGAAGCCTCCACTTGATAGATAATCGAAATGCTATCCCGATAAGCCATGTCGCCTAAACTAAATTCTAACGTATTTCCAACCAGCGCACCTCCTTGGATATTGGTAACGCCCGTAAAAGTTAATCCTTCGGGCAATATATCCGATACCACCACGTCGGTTAGGGTCGCGTTTTTATGATTATAAACTTCCAGAAAAATATTAAAAACATCTCCGGCATCAATGATCGGAGCGGAACGCTTGCTAACTTTTAATTCTTCTACTAGCAGCTCCGGTAAGTCGTAAGCTTCGATAGCATCGACTCCATCATTACTGCCTTGATCGGCAGAAAAACCGAGTCCCCTTCGTGCAAAAACCTCCCAGATTAATCGCTGGTTCTCTCCTCCGTAACGAATCTGATTGGCTTGTAAAATCGCATTTCGGGCATCTACAAAACCAGGATCACAGGGTTGCATCTTGAGACCATCCATCACCAATTGTAAAGTCCGGTTATTACCCAGATTTCCATTATAGAAATCCGTGCTAAATCCGTATTCGGCTACCATCGCCCAGTGCAAATCCCAAAGCATCGAAGCCCAAACTGCACCAACGCCGTGTGGAATTCGGGCATCGCCAATATCTTTATAAGTGTAAGGATCGATACTCATATTGGTGCTATACGGAAAATCCCGGATTCCTTTTCCGTCGTTGGGCTCTCGTTGCAAAAAGGTAGAAATGCCACGGGGTTCACTACCGACATCATCACTATTAGCGGTTAGTGCCAGGGCAAAGAAATCGCTCCAGCCTTCGCCCATCTGTTCGTTGTTATCTAAACAAAAATTATTGCTGGCACCACCCGTAAGTCGATTTGTAATACCGTGCGTATACTCGTGAATAATGGTCCCGTTATCGACACTTCCGTTCAGAAATTCCGGACCAGTCTGTGCCGGGAGTACGAGCGAAACCTGAAGTCCACTACTTGCGTGTACCCTGATTTTTTCGCAATCAATACTACCGATTCTGACGGTGGGAATATTAGGATTAGGGACACTGGGTACACCAAGTACAGGAGCGGGTTCCGGATTGAAATCACAGATAATGACGGCGATCGCTCCGTAACTTTCTGCATAAGATGTTTTTAATTCAAAATCACAACCACCACGATCTACCAACGCAATTTTTCCATTTAGTTCGTTGCCGTTAATAAAATTGGACTCGCAACCATCACTGCTCAAAGGGTTATTGACTCCATCGTCCACAATAACGACTTCTCCCGAGACGGGCGTATTGTTGATCGATGGACCAAAATTGGCCAGGCCAGCATTATACAATCCAGCGGCGATGGCGGGTGAAGAGACCTCAACGACCCGCTGACCACCGGCATCCCGATTCCATAAAAACATTTCCAGACGACCGCGACTACCTTCGGCTCCCGCGCTCCATCGCGCGTTGTTAAACCCATCACCGTCCATCGCTTCTGCTAAAACATAATCATTTTGTAAGCCGCCGTTTCCGTAATTGTTTTGTTGATAATTACCCGCTGATTCGTCAAAGCCGTATCGGTACGCAATGTCATGCATGGCATTCGCAGTATAAAAAAGATTAGTGACTGCTGCGTCCTGATTTTGGGCGGGCGTATTATTCAGGTTAAAACCAAAATCAAAATTAAGGGCAGTTCCGCCATTAGGTTCGTCCATACTGCCAACATTATTCCCATCGCTATCCTGATAAGCGTGGACGTTGTTTCCTCTGGTAATGGTAAATTCTGCGCCGGCACTTCCGTTGTTATCGTGCCAGCCAAAAGGCGAGCCAACGGCATCATCCGGATCACTGACAAGTCCTCGGTTTCCGTGTGCCGGACTCTCCACTGGTAATGGGAAAACACGGTAGCTGCCCGTAGAAAGTGTATTGGTTTCGTGATTAGAAACAGGAGCGTGATCGTGATGACAAGTTTTATTTTCAAGTAAACGTCCGTAAGGATTGGGGCCGTCGAATTTACAGTAATGGGTATAATTATGGTTATTTAAAATGGTACCATTGAGGGCATCAAGGTGCAAACTGGGAAAATCACTATTGTCCAACCGACGGATCGCAAGTTGCCAGCTTAAGCGGAGATTTTGGACTCCGTCCATGATATAATTTAATTGGATTTTTATCCGCTCTTCACTGATGGCTCCACCTTCGTATATCCAGACATTCGGTGATGGATTTTCAAGTAAGCGGGGGAAATCAGTAGCATCCAGTCCGAGATATCGAATCGCCTGAGACAACGCTTCTGCCGCCGAAATTGATGGGGTAGTGCTGTTAACCTTCTCTGCCAATGTACCTACGAGCCGATGTCCACTTTCGTAAACTTTATCTTCGCGGATGGTCAAATTAAGGAGTGCATCCGTAATTGGAATTCCCCGATAGGTTTGGGTAAAATAGAGATGGTGTGCATCGGTGGAAGGTACCCAATGATAATCGGTCACCTGTAAATCCGAAATATCTGCCTCGCTAAGCTGCCAGTCTTCTACTTTATTATCCACATAATCCCGTCCCAACTGTTCAACCTCTGCTGGTACTAAAAAGTCTTTTTTCGTCTGACCAAATAAGCCGTACCCGGAAATTAACAAACAAATAATTAGTATCAAATTCTTCATGAAAAATATAATTTAAACAGTGTATTGAGACTTAAAGATAACCACATTTAAGACAACAAAACAAGTGCCGTTACTCGCAATAACATAGGTCGGCCCGTAGTAGCGAAATATCCGTTATTGATAATACTTCCTTCCCACGCAACATTTTACACAGAACTAATAAAAATAAATCAAAATCTATTGGCGATAGCGATAATTTTACAGACCTTGCAAAAAATCGCTCCATAACGGATGAATCCTTAATTAAATTTTATATCAAAACAAACTATGGCAAATTCATCAGACAAAAATACAATGATTATGGGGCGTCATCCCATTCTCGATGCGATTGAAGCCGGTACAGAAATAGATCGGCTGGTTTTACAGCGCGGTGTTAGTCGGGAATTTGAGCGGGAAATCAAAGAGATTAGTAGATACCATCAAATTCCACTACAGATTATATCTAAAGAACGAATGGATCGGTACACCCGTAAAAATCATCAGGGCATCATTGGTTTTATCGCCTTGATTAAGTATTACAAAATTGTGGATGTGTTACCGCTGATTTATGAGCGTAGTGAAACCCCACTGTTTCTTTTGCTGGATGGCGTAACGGATGTACGTAACTTTGGGGCTATTGCCCGTTCGGCGGAACTCTGCGGAGTCCACGCTATCATCATACCTGATAAAGGTGCTGCACAAATTAATGAAGTAGCTTTAAAAACCAGTGCCGGAGCGTTGACAAAAATTCCGGTTTGTCGGGAGACAAGCCTCGCAAAAACAATTGACTTTCTTAAATTGTCGGGTATCCAGATATATGCCAGTAGCTTGAGTACTAAAGATCCTATTCATACCCTTGATTTTACTGGACCAACGGCATTGGTCATCGGTTCGGAAGGAGATGGAGTTAGCAAAAATGTGCTTAGTTTGGTGGATCAACATTTTATTATTCCACAAACAGGAACTACAGATTCTTTTAACGTCTCCGTTGCTACGGGAATTTGTCTTTATGAAGTAATGCGCCAACGGACGATGGTGTAGTTAGGTATCTTTTTGGTATTGGTGACTTTGTGGTGAATTATTGTTGCGCCAACCACATCCATAATTTTCAATCCTTTATTCGAGTTATGAATAAGAAAATACGGTTATTATCTTTTTTATTTGCTTTGGTAGTTTTACTGGCTACCTCCGGCTGGATGTATTACCTCGATCAAGAGCATCAACTTTGGGGCTATTTACCACTTTTTCAGTTTGGCAGCTTATTCGCTACGCTGTTGCTGCTGGTTTATCCACGTTTTTCTAAAATGAAAAATAAGGATTCCTTGCTGCTTGCCGCAGTGGGTAGTGGTGTATTATTATGGGCAAGTTTTCCGGCTTTACCAACAACTTTTTTTATTTTCTTTGCCTTTATTCCTTTGCTTTGGATCGAAGCAAAAATTGCGGCGGCTCACGAAGGTACTGCCCGTTGGGAGGTTTTTAAGTACAGTTATGTAAGTTTTGCTATCTGGAATATTCTCACGACTTATTGGGTAGGAAATACGGCTTTGGTAGCGGGTCTCTTCGCGATTTTTTTGAGTGCGGCTTTTATGACCATTCCTTTTGTTTTATTTCACAATACCAGAAAAAGGCTAAACGATAAATTGGGGTACGCAGCTTTTATTGCTTACTGGATTACGTTTGAATATATCTATTTGAATCAGGAAATCAGTTGGACGTGGTTAAATATCGGTAACTGTTTTGGACAGTATCCTTCCTGGGTGCAGTGGTACGAATATACTGGTGTTTTTGGTGGTGCACTCTGGGCGTTGGTCGCGAATACTTTAGGTTTTCAATTATGGAAAAATTACGAACGAAGACATACCGTTGAAAAATCAGGTATCGTCAAATTAGTGGCTTGGATATTGATGCCTTTAATCGCTTCATTTATTATGTATACCCAACAAAAAGACCAGGGCCCATCGGTAGAAGTCGTCGTTGTACAACCGAATCTGGAACCACATTACGTAAAATTTTCGCTTAGCAAAAGAGAACAACTCCAGCGATTTGTAAGTTTAAGTCAAAGGACTTTGACCGACTCTACTGACTATTTGGTTTTTCCTGAAACGAGTTTTAATCGGGTAGACTATGATGAAATTCTCCGGGATCGATCTATCGTTCCGATCAAAGCTATGATCGATCGGCATCCTGGATTAAAGCTCATTACTGGAATTTCTACTCAGCGGGAATTTAGTGCGGACGAACCCCACGGCCCCGCTGTTCGTATCTACGAGCGGGCCGGAAAAACCCGCTATTTTGAGATGGGAAATGCGGCGATTCAACTAACCGCAGCATCCACTGAAGTGCCCATTTATATAAAATCCAAATTGGTTCCCGGCGCAGAGTTTTTACCGTACCGAGAAGTATTTTTCTTTCTGAAACCGCTCGTAGAAAAACTGGATGGCTCGATGGCCGGGCTCGCAACGCAGGAGGAACGGGAAAATTTTTCCGGATCATCAAACGAAGAAATTGCCCCCGTTATCTGCTACGAATCTATCTATGGTTCCTATGTAACAGATTACGTGCAAAAAGGAGCAAATGCCTTGTTTGTTATTACGAATGATGGATGGTGGGATAATACGGCGGGTCACCGTCAACATCTCGCCTACGCCCGACTGCGCGCTATTGAGACGCGTCGTAGCATTGCTCGTTCCGCCAATACCGGAATCTCTGGATTTATCAATCAGCGGGGAGACGTATTACAAGCCACAGCGTATAACGAAGCTATTGCAATTAAAGGCAAGATTCAGTTAAATAGCGAAATGACCGTATACACAAAATGGAAAGATCTCATTGCTCGCATTTGCGGTTTCCTAAGTATCCTGTTATTATTGAATAGTTTTGTGAAAGGAAAGATGAAACGGAAATAGGGTGTTTTTTTGAATTAAATAAACAGCAAAAAGTTAGGGAATATATCCTATTATCCTTCTAAAATTTGATGGTGGAGATATTTATCATTTTTAAAATAGTTTGAATAATTAGAATCGTAACCCTTTTTTACAATTAAGTATAACTTGTCTCGCAGCAAAGGGAGATCAAAAATCCGCACATTCAAAAATCAAAAAATCTACTAATCTACCGTCCCCGAAAGCCACCTTTTCTTCGTCCTCCCTGCATTCCCTGAGCGTGTTTCATTTGTCCCCTTTGGCTAAGTGCCTTTTCGAACATTTTGATTTGCTCCTTCATGACCGGCTCGGTAACTTTCAGTTTTTTCATTTCTTGAAAATTAGCCTTTGCTTTGGTCCATTTATTTTTGCTGACGTTGATATTGGCGAGTTGGAGGAGAACCATGGCCTTTTCGTTGTCAGAAGGTAATTCGATAGACTGTGCTTTGGTCAGCCATTCTTCGGCAGCGGTGTGGTCCTTGCGGTTCATGGCCAGCGTACCTTTGATCATATAAAAGAAAGCACGGTTGGTTTTATAGAGCCATTCTGGTTTGATCGTTAAAGCCAGTCGTTTTTCTGCTTCCTCAAACTGCTGATCCTGTACCAGCTGAGCGGTGGATTGTACCGTTCCCAAAAATATATAACCTGCCAGTAATGCGAGGCCAACTAACAAAAGCGGGAAAGCATACCAGAAGCCCTGAAAAATGGTTAATAAAATACCACCTCCCAAAAACAAACCGATCAAGGCAAAACGTAGATATATATTTATTGTAAACATGTTTTTTTATTTTGTCTCTCAAAGATACAAAAATCCGGGAATAGTCGGCAAAGACATTGAAGGAAGCGTAGTAGATGGTTAAAGAAAATTACTTAAGTGTGAATAATTTCATCCCTTAGTGCATTTACATCAAGACGAACAAAGGATCTTGGCAAGAGCTCCCAAAAATCAATATTCCTTAATGGATGTTCAACATTGGATATTTTTTTAATTTTTTTCAGAAATATTGAATCATGAATTTCCAATCACGAATATTGACTGACTGACCCACCGTAACTTCATGACGAACTCCATTCAAAGTTTCAACATTTCAATCCAATGCTCCTTCCAGTCTCCCGATATGTTCTTTAATAATCAAATCACTGGTTTTGTAGCTTTTGGCTTTATCCAGGTATTTTCGTGCCTCGGAACGATCATTGGACTGGTGTGCAAAATTAGATAAATTGATCGCCGCCAGGGCGTTATCCGTTGGCGTACGTAACCCAATAGCTAATGCTTCGGCGAGGTGCTGCTTGGCCTCTGGAACGGCGTTTCGTTGTGCCGCAATCATGCCTTTGGTAAAATGATAGTACGCCCGGTGACGTGTCAATAACCACTCCGGCTTTTTTACCTGATCCACCAATTGCTCGGCTTTATCCAGGTCACCGCCGCGTAATAACATAAATGCCGCTGAGACATTGCTGGTCAGAAAATGCGTCAATAATAGTAAAACTCCCGCTACGTACAAATACCAGGAAGATCCAATTCCTTCGACGACGTGGAGCCAAACGGCCAGTCCTAAAAAGACGATTACGAGTAAGAAACGAATACGAGCAATGAACATAATGTAAAGCGTTTTGAGTTTGTATAATAATGATTCATTTTTAATGAATAATGCACTTCTTTCGCGTTTGAAATTTTGCGTTAACGACCATTATTAATTTTTCATTAAAAAGAAGCACGATAGAAGAGCCATTATTCATTAATCAACATCCAGTTTCCACCCACCTCCAAATACCTTCCTTCCGGAAAAACGTCCTTAAAAGTTTCTTCAAAAAAAGTTCGGTTTTTTTCTAAATCTGTTTCTGTATTGGCGAGTCGATTATAAAGTAATAAACCTCCGGGGCTTAGTAATTCTTTATTGTTTTCTAAGAAAAAAGACTGTGTAAACCGATCCGGGATCACATCATCCAGGAAGATATCCACGGCGATCAAATCAAATTGTTCTTCTGAAATCTGTACCCAGTGAGCAGCGTCGGCACAAATCATTTGTACGGGAGAACGAAGATAGGGCAACTCATATTTACTGGCCAGGTAAATTACCTGTTCGTCGATTTCCACTGCGGTATAAGAATAATCCAGTCCCATTTTTTCTAAAATTATTGGAATACTGGCCATCCCAAAACCGAGGATAAGTACCTTTTTAATATTTCGTTTTTTTAGCTGTAATTGAGCAAAAGCCCCCGAAAAATTATCGTATAAATCGGCGTAGGAATAAATGGCATTTTCGGTACAAAGCTGATAACGTCCGTTGACCAGGCAAACGTGTAGTTCCGGATTAAATTCACTAGGTGCATCCTCTACGTGAAATTCGGTGAGATAACTTAGCCATTTTTTCCAGCGGGCAGGTCTCACTGTAGAATCGCTTTTTCCCAGGAACGGTACGTGCGATCTGCCTCAAATATTTCCTGTAGAATTTCCTGATCCATTTCGGTTAATTCGACATCCCGGCGCTTCATCATTGTGCGGGCAGTGTCGAGTGCCTTTTCGAGTGTATAAGTAGTATACTTTTGATCTCCACCCCAGGAGAAGGAAGGAATAAAGTTGCGTGGGTAGCCACCGCCGTATACATTGGCAGAAACGCCGATTACCGTTCCGGTATTAAACATAGTATTGATTCCACACTTTGCGTGGTCCCCCATGATAAGTCCGCAAAACTGCAATCCTGTTTTTAGAAACCGTTGAGTCGCGTAACTCCACAATTTAACTTCTGCATAATTATTTTTCATGTTAGAAGCATTCGTATCCGCTCCTAAATTACACCATTCGCCGATCACACTATTGCCCAAAAATCCGTCATGTCCTTTGTTGGAATATCCTGTAAAAACAACATTATTGACTTCGCCTCCTACTTTGCAGAAGGGGCCTAGAGTAGTAGCTCCATAAATTTTGGCACCCATTTTTAGGATACTTTTTTCATTCATTGCCAGAGGACCACGAACCAAGCAGCCTTCCATAATTTCGGCATCTTTACCGATGTAAATCGGACCTTTGCTGGCGTTTAAGGTAGCGTGTTCCACGGTCGCACCAGGCTCCAGAAAAATTTGTTCAGGCGCGGTAACGCGATTAGTATCGGAGAGCGGCTGGGACGTTCTGTTCTTGGTGAGTAGTTCAAAATCTATTTTAATCGCTTCTTCATTTTTACTAAAAATATCCCAGAGGGTATTAATTTTTAAAAGAGGTGTGTTTTCGATGGGAAACCCTTTTAATTCTTCAATTTCTTCATCTTCTATCAGGCTTTGAAATTGGGACTTGTTGAGTCGGGCAGCAATTAGTTCGTCGTTATGGAGTAGGGCTTCGTTGGGTTCCATCTGCTCAATCAGTTTACAGATACCAGGCAGCGGGAGGAGCGATCCATTGATGACAATATTATCGGCCTCGATAGTCATTGGATACTTTTGGGAAAGGTGTTCCTGAGTGATAAAAGAAACTTTGGTATCTGCCCATTTTTCCCATTTCTCACGAATGGTCAGTATACCTACGCGTAGCTCCCCAACGGGACGCGTGTAAGTAAGTGGGAGCAAATTGTCCCAAACTTCGTTGTCAAATAAAATGACGTTTTTCATAGTCTTAAATAATTATTCATATCAGGCATATATCCAATACCAGCCTTTCAATCTTAGCGTCTGTGTGGTTAGGATCAGATGTATTGTACAATATTTCTATTAGTCTCTGCTAAAGTACTATATTTCAGGATTTTATTTGCTATAATACATCTAAGTTATTATAAAACGCTTCAATTGCGGGGAAGATTCTAAAAAATCGCATTTGTTGAAGAGGGAGACCGACTGCAATACTTGCAACTAGTAAACATACAAAAGCCCGAAACGTCGGTGACATTTCGGGCCTGGTATACTTTAAACAAGTATTAATTTTTTATTCCGCGTCTTTTGCGCCTTGTTCTGCTGCTTCCGCCTCATCCATCTTCGTTTTAGCAAAACGAGAACTGGCAAAACGCTTCTTAAATTTATCAATACGTCCAGCTGTATCCACGTATTTCATTTTACCAGTGAAAAACGGGTGCGAAGTATTAGAAATTTCCACTTTTAAGAGTGGGTATTCTTTTCCGTCTTCCCAAGTGATGGTTTCCTTAGAAGGAGCACAAGACTTAGTCAAAAATGTTTCCTCGTTGGATACATCTTTGAAAACAACAGTTCGGTAGGCAGTAGGATGAATATCTTTCTTCATTATTGAAATATTTTATTTTCGGATTGCAAAGATAAGACAAATCTGACAATATTAAAAGGGGAAAATCCCTTTATTTTTCTATTTTTTAACACGAAAACACGTCAATACTTCCGCTTTGTCCGATTTTGCCATGTTTACTGGCTTTTTTTAGTATTCTACACCTTTCACGGGCAGGTGCCTTTTGAAACCAAAAATGATCAATTCTTGGGGAGAAGTGGATTTTTTAAAAACGTTCAAATGAATAATGGAATATTATGTTTGGTGGGCTGAACTAGAATTTCTGGATGGAGTAGTGGAGCAAAAATTTAGAGATGTATTGTTGGTGAGATAAGGCCAAAGCGTTACGATTCTCCGCAGTACTCTGTCAATGCCTCCAATAAAATCTTCCACCTTTCTTTAATCTCTTTCAGCCGTTTTTGGCTAATGGTACCCATGATGGTATCCTGTAAATTCAGGGTTGTTATTCCCTTTTTTTCTTCGAGTGTAAACTTTAAATATGAAATGGCAGGCCCACCAAAATCCGGGCTTAGGTCTCCGCGCAACACTAAATGATTTGGACTATGCAACGCAATCGTGGTTGCCCAGACAAATCCTTCATTCTTACCAGCGTCTTCGTAAAATAAACCACCAAGCTTAGGTTCTAAAACCATCTTTACGGTTGTCGGAGACTGATAAAAATCAGTGGCCCACCACTGATCCGTTCCTTGAGTCAGTGCTTCCCAAACTTTCGTCTGTTTGGCTGCTATACTCGTAGAAAGGTCAATCGTGCTCGTAATAATCCGTTTAGCAGTCTGTCCCATTTTCCTGGAAGTTTGGTCGGTATAATATTTTAACTGAATCAATTGATCCACCCACTCGTCGTAAGTTTTTTGAATCGGTCCAGGATTAAGATAGTTCCATCTGGATTTTCCCTCCTTACGGGTGGTAATCAAATGCGCTTTCTCTAAAATACCTAAGTGTTTCATGATGGCAAAGCGTGAGAGGTCTTTTGCAAAGTATTGACTGATCTCACCGGTAGTCCGTGGAGCGCTTTTCAACAAATCTAATATCGACCTACGGGTCGGATCCGATAAAGCCTTCCAAATCATATTAAGTGTTTCTATATGTTACCAAAAGGTAACATGACAAAAGTAGTAATATTTAATAGCTTGACCAAGGACTTGTCCATATTTTTGAAAATCTTTATTTCAAGAGTTAAAGTTTAGGGTAAATAAGCTTAAATGAAATGTTAGGAATGCAGGAGTAGCATGGGAATGGATATCAAGAACGCTGGGAAAATACATTATTGAATCCTGATGGATTTTGGGGAATTAGAATTCCGAAGGATGGTAAAGTCAAAATGAAGGATAGGTTTACAATGAATAGTAGGAACAAAGCAATGCCCTGTTCCTACTATCCAACTATTCAACATCTCAACAAGCGAAGCAATTCAACAAGCAAGGCGATTCAACAGATTAACTAAAACAGTCCGCATTCGCCTGCTCGATAGGGTAGCGGTCGTACAAAGTCTGAATATCCTCGTGTGATAAAGCCCGGTCAAAAATCCGGAGTTCGTCCAGAATGCCTTGAAAACGTCGGGTACCCCCCGCACCGATACAGGGACTGTTGGAAAAATTAAGCGGAGTATCATTGCTGATGTCCACACCGCTGCAACGGGTGCCGGAGTGGATCAAAATACCGTTGATGTAAGTATGAGCGTTGCGGCCTTCGCGGACAAGGGCGTAATGGTGCCAGCCGGCTTCTTTCCAGTCTGGAGAAATTTCTCCGTAGTGGATTCGTTCTTCCTGTAATACCTCCGTTTGAATTTTTTGGGATCGCTGATCGAGTTGAATATCGAAAACATATTCGGAGGTACAGTCGCTGCGCTTGGACAAAAGACTCTGCTTGAAAATAGATTTTTTCTCCGCTTTAAAATAAAAACTCACCGTAAAGTCAGAGGTGGTAAAACATCGGTTAACCACGCCAGTAAACGCTATATAATCGTTTTTACCATCCAGCAAAAGTCCGTTGTTATCAATTCCACACCAACAACTGGGATTGCCGTAGAGGATTCCCTCACAACCATTGCCAGAATCATCACGGGCATCACATTTATCGAAAGAATAATAAGCGACCAGTCCATAATTCAAATCGGGTGATTTAGGTGGAGTAGGGGAAGTGTCCACTAAAAGAAGACAAAAAAAGAGGAGGAGATAGTTCATACTTTTGTTTTAGAAAATTTGCCAAATAATGGTCCTACGATTTAAGATAGAAAAACAAAAGGGCAAAGGCAAAAAAACGGTACCGAAAATTATACTTTTCGGTACCGCTATGCTCCAAATTTCAGGAATATGTAAGTAGGGCTTATCCCAAATTTTTATAAAATTCGCACGTCTCCTTCCGCAATATGAATGGCTTTTAATTCGGTCGTTTTATGGTGTAAATCCACCGAACCATTTTCCAGCTTAAGTACGCCACGTGGGCAGACAGCCGCACAGATACCACATCCGACACAAGAGGCACGGACGATGTTTTGTCCCTTTTGGGCGTAAGCCCGAACATCAATTCCCATTTCACAATACGTAGAACAATTTCCACAACTGATACACTGACCACCGTTGGTCGTAATTCTGAATCGGGAAAAGAATTTTTGTTGCAAACCCAACAGCGCTGCCATTGGACAACCAAAACGACACCAGACCCGACTACCCATTAGTGGATAAAATCCAACGCCAATCACTCCTGAAAATGCGGAACCGATAAAAAAGCCGTACCAGCTTCTTAGTGTTCCTCCGTCAATAACAAAATTGCCAGTAAAATAAGCGATGATGGCTAATACTAAAATAACTCCGACCGTACCAGAAATAATCAGCGATAACTTATCTTTCGAGACATTAATATCCTTTTTATTGGCCTGGACAATTGCGATGACCGCGGCTCCTAATAAAATAATGAGTCCGATCGCAATCGGTCTGGTAATTAATAAATTTTTGTCACCATTAAAATAAGAAAGCACGACGGCTACCGTCATCAACGTCACAAAAACCAGTACTCCGTGGATCATCCACCGTTCGATTTTCCAGGCCTTTAAAGACTTATCGGAAAGATGGCGAAAAGGATCACCCGCTGTTTCTGCCAGTCCACCACAACCACAAACCCACGAACAGTACCAGCGTTTTCCATAAAAATAGGTGAGGGTAGGCGAAATAATAAATACCATGGCCAAACCAAACATCAGCATAAACATCCCAACATTCCCGGCTCCTAATAAAGTATTCAGATTCCAATCGTAAAAAAAGTAATAGTTTAAAGGCCACATGTTGGTAAAGCTATAATAAGGATATTGTAGCTTTTGCATAATTTCGGGAAGCAGAAACGCAAATCCCAACTGAAAAAACATGACCGAAATCGTTCTGATAACCTGATATTTGTTATGCCGATATTTTAAAATAAATTTTATTCCGAATGCCAAAATAGCTACAGTATAAAGTGTACCGTACACAAACCATTGACTGGCCGGGTTACCACTTAAAGCCCTGGAAAGTGGATCAAAAAAGGCCACTAATCCCGTATTGGGTGCATCTTCTCCACCTAGTCCCAGATACTGCGGATACCAATAAAGTACCACGTAAAATCCGGTTAATACAATCCCCAGGACCCACGCCCAAAGTCCTTTACTGGATAAAGAAGCAAACCACACCCCGTTGTTTTTGATACCTTCGGGTAGGGTCATATAGGCGCGCCAGGAATACACAACCGTTCCCGCCATGATTAATCCAAGGGCGGTATACAACCACGTGCTATTTTGAATAGCGCCATTGCCTGACAAGGCGATCATCATAAATAATAATCCGACACCACCGACCGCCGCGGCTATTTTTTGAACTAAATCGGTAAAGGGAGGGGCCGGATTGGCTAGTGACATACTTTTTTGAACTTGACTCATCGGGGGGATATTTTAAACGCTGCTCCATTAATTTTGTATAGTACAAAAGGATCAGGTTTTATTTAAAGGAGTATTATTTTATGATTTTAAAAAGGCAAAGACTTTGTTCCAGCTTCGTTGTGGTTTTACCGAGAGGTTTTTACCACTTTGTTGATTATAAATACTGACCACTTCCGCTTCGTGTTTTTCATAAAATTCCGGATCAAAATTGGCCAGCCCTAAATTTTTGATGACGGTCTCAATATTTGTTTTTTCTTTTAGCCATTTTTCACAAACATCGTGGCGGAAACGCACGCCCATCAGATTGAAGCCCACTACGTATCCACGGTCTTCGTCATAAATAATCCGGATAGATTTATTTCCTTCTGCGTGTTCCCAGTAAATACTGCGGTGCGCTTCTGGTTGTCTGGCCTGAACATCACCGTATACCTGATATTCGATATCTAAAAATTTAGCTGAATTGAACCATATGCCCGGATCGTAGGCAACGGGTGTTCCGCAAATATTGTAGGCAACGGTTTCTCCCATCATCCGACCCGTATACCAAATTGCTTCTATCCCTCTTCGTCCGGGTTTGGGTGCTCGCTGTTCGCAACAATCACCAATGGCGTATATATCAGGAATATTCGTTTGCAGATGTGCATCTACCAAAATCCCTCGCTTGGTTTCAAGGTCCGTATTTTCTAAAAATTTAATATTTGGACTTACGCCTGCTGTCAGCCCTACATAACCACACTCGATGCGCTGTCCTGATTTGGTAATCACCGCACAAGCTTCTCCCTGACCATTGTCCACAATCTCAGAGAGTTCTTCTTCTAATTGAAGGTCAATATGATTTCGGTTAATTTCGCGGTTAATCATCGCGGACTCTTCGGGCGGCATCACGCTGTTCCAGTAGGATTTTTCCCGGACCAGAATCGTTACCGGAATGTGTCGACTGTGAAACATTTCCGCCATTTCGAGACCAATTAATCCACCACCTACAATGACGGCTCGTTTTAAGCCTTCACTATATTGTTCCATGGCTTCCAGGTCCTGGTAACTGTAAAGTCCATTGACCCTCTTCAAATCCTGACCAGGCCAACCAAATTTATTAGGTTTTGATCCCGTGGCCAGAATCAACTTATCGTAAGAAATACTATCTCCTTCTTTAAAAATTAATTTTTTTCCCGCTGTATCTATCTGCTCCACGTAGCCTCTTTTCAGGTCAATCCTGTTTTTTTCCCAGAACCAGTCTTCGTAGGGTTTGGTGTCTTTGTAACGCATATGTCCCATGTAAATATACATGAGGGCCGTTCGAGAAAAAAAATGGTCCGTTTCTGCAGAAATGACGGTGATTTTATGGTCGCTTAATTTTCGGATAAATCTTGCTGCGGTGATTCCACTGATTCCATTTCCAATGATGGCAATGTGCATATATTTTCTTTTTTTTTAAAAGAACAAAAAATATCTAACTAATCGAAATTTAAATGATGAATATTTATTGAACTGAATAAGAATGTCAGGTTCGGGACAACTAAGTAGCCAGTAGTTATCAGAAGCGTTGTAAAAAAGAAATCCGGAATTACGCAACAAGTGCGTAATTCCGGATTCTTATAAATCTGAATAAAATATTCAGATGTGTATTTTTAAACTTATTTACTAAGAACGATTTTACTGGTTAAAGACTTTTCTTTGTTAGTCAGTTTAACTAAGTAAAGACCGTTCGTGTAATCAGAAAGATCTAACTGTAAATTGGTTTGAACACCACCAAAAAACTGCTGCTGCATCAATTGTCCGCCCACGCTGAATACCTGAATATTCACGTCGCTGATAGTTTCACCAGAAAAACGAACATCAACTAAACCTTGTGTTGGGTTAGGCTGAATATCAATAGAAGTTCCTTCCAATTCACCAACTGCAACGGCTGCCACTTCACCAATAAACAGATCACGTAATTCTACGCCAAAGTTACCCGTATTCATCAAAATAGTTCCATCAGCAGCGGTAATTCTAACGTATCCAGGACCATAATCACAGCAGATACCATCACCGAAATCATCGTACATTTTAAATTCGTAACAACCACTTTCCGGAATCATTACTGATTCGGTAAAAGTCATATTAGCGCCATATCCGGTGCTTACTCCACTACAGCCAGTAGCGCCATAAATACGTTGTCCACCTTCTCCAACCATTGAATTACCACCTTCAGCAGCTATAGATCCATCGTTAGAATTGATTAACTCCCATCGAGACTCACAGCTATACGTATCGGTCCGAATTTCAACTGTAATAGTGCTTCCTGCCTGAGCAGTTGTCTTGAATAGCTCTACTGTTCCTAGTACATTATCTGCTGTATTTTCGTCGGCGACTCCATTTACATTGGTTACCTCGTAGGATATATCACTATCTTCTTCAATTGTTACACCTTCGAGTGTTACATCTGCTTTACCAACACTAGCTACATCTCCAGTCCATTCCGTGGTCTGAATAACCTCACCGTTTACGGTCATTTCAATAGTAGCAGAAGTCATATTTTCTGTACCCATATTGATCAATTCCAATTCCGGAGTATAAACTAGTTCTTCACAGAATTCTCCTTCAAAACCGCTATAAAGATAAAGGCCTGCATTATTAGTGCCTTCGGCTGGACCACAACCAAAAGTCTGTGTTTTATTATAGTGACCAGATGCATTGCTATACCGATCTTCCTCGATGATCATACGGTTAGGGCAGATCAGATAAAACGTAGGCCAGGCTGGTATTTCTAATGCTCGTGCCAGATTAGAACCATCCGTTCCATCAACAATAGGATAATCGGTACCTGTAATCCAATCCCCCTGGGTAGCTGCAGTATTACCCTGCAGATCTGCCATATTTGTGGTAGCATCACCTTCGATCATAATGACCACCATTTCATCGGTTCCAGCGGGACCATACATATTGTGTACATCATTTAGAATGTGTGTTTGGTGGTAAGACCAACAAGGTGGACACCAGGTCGCAGAAATGTCCAAAAGTACGTATTTGCCTTCGTCCAGGTAGCTGTAAAGATTATGAACCGTTCCGTTAATATCCGTTATGGTAAAATCTTCTGCATAAGTGTAATCGGGCAATTGTGCATTTGAATTGTTGGAAAAAAAGAAAAGTGAGACCATTAAGGTCACAAAAAGTTGTAACTTTTTTTGCATGATTAAGTATTTTGTCTGATGAATGAAATAAAGTATAAAATTATGTGAATTGACACACTATTAAGCAAATGTAGTACAATCTTCTTGAAAATTAAGAATAAAAATAGTGGATTCTCCAGTTTTTGGTAAAAACATGACATTGTTGATATAATAATTGGGCAACGGTTCTGTAAAATCCCTTTCTTTCCTTATCTTTACCTAATACACCAGTTACTTTTAATATTTAATTCTTTTTTATGAAAAAATACCTTTACACTTTTGCTTTTCTTCTCGTTGGAATAACTGTTCAGGCACAGACTGATTCACTTGTTGTGGGAGAAAATCCTGCTTATGGTTACGCCGTATTAGATGATCCCACCACCAGTCCGGGTGATATTTCTGTCCACGTTGACTTAATTGCTGGCGGTACGGATTCGCGTGTTTATGTTTGGGAACGTACGATTATATCTCTTCCTGTGGGTTGGCGATCTGCGGTTTGTGATCTTAATATCTGTCATTTACCAACGGTTGGAAGCGAAGAATTTAATCAAATGGGAGGAGATACTTCCGATATCATTTTACATGTTTACCCTGGCGGTACTCCCGGTAATACGGCTAATGCTTCTCCGGGTACTGCAGAAATACACGTTAGAGTATTTGAAAGAGACAACCCGGATAACGAAGAAAATATTATTTACTTTGTAACCCTTGATGCAACCACCGGAACGACTCAGCTCGAAGCGCAGCGATTAAAAGTCTATCCCAATCCAACTAGTGACGTATTCCGGATTACGGAAAATACACTGGTTAAGCGGGTTAGAGTATTGAATATTATTGGGAAACCAGCGCTGGACAGAAATATCCAAAACGGAGAACAACTCTCCATCGCTCACCTGAGAGCTGGAATGTATCTGGTACAGATGTTTGATGATAAAAATGAAGTAGTCAAAACAGTTAGATTACTGAAAGAATAATATTGAAGATAGAAGAACGATACCTGAAAGCCCAAAGAATTTCTGAATTCTTTGGGCTTTTTACTGAAAAAAAAGACACTTATTTTATCGCAAGAGGAAAAATGTTCCGCAATGATTTTTATTTCGATACTACCATCCGCACATTAAAAAATCCGCTAATCCGTGTATCCCGTCCTAAGCCGGATACTCCACAAAATTTCTTGGTGTTTCGTACAACCGAATAGACAACTCGTATTTTTCGTCCAGTTCTGCTCGTAATTTTTGCCAGATGATATAACAGATATTTTCTGCGGTCGGATTAAGGTATTTGAATTCGGGAACCTGAAGGTTGAGGTTTTTATGATCAAAGGCATCTTCTACATGTTCTTTTATCAAATCTTTTAGAATTTTCAGATCAATCAAATATCCAGTTTCCTCGTCTACTTCTCCGGTTACTTTTACTTCCATTTCATAATTATGGCCATGATAGTGTTCATTACTGCACAAGCCAAATACGGCCTCGTTTCGTTCGTTTGTCCAGTCTGGACGGTAGAGTCGGTGAGCAGCATTGAAGTGGGCTTTTCTAAAAACGGAAATACGCATGATTTTTTATTTTAATTGTATCATCTAAATAACAGCGATTTTTAGTAAAGGTTTGTTTTTGAACAAGTTCTATAATAAATGTCTTAAAAAGTGTATTTTTACGGAACTAATTTGGTTGTGGTAGCGTGAAAAGAGGAATACTGAAATTAAAGCGAACGTTCCAACAGGAATGAGCATATAATAAATATTAGAGATGAATATCTCATTGTTTTATACGTGTTTTAATTAATTTGCTGAAAATCAGTGAGTTATCTTTCTTGAAGAGCAATTTTGTGTTTAGACAAATTGTTAGTATTCGCCCTTCAGTCCTATCTTTTTATACGTTGGAGCAGCCAGCTACCGATTTATTTTATGCAATTCAAGCAAATAATTGGTCAACCGTCTATTCGACAATCACTAACGGAAACCGCCCGGGCCGAACGTATTCCCCATGCTCAATTGTTTCTTGGACCTACCGGCTCTGGCAACTTGGCCCTGGCTCTTGCTTACGCTCAATATATCCTCTGTACGGACAAAAACGAAACCGATGCTTGTGGTAATTGTAGCAGTTGTAAAAAAGCACAAAAATTTATCCATCCCGATATTCATTTTTCTTATCCCTGTGTCGGATCAAAAGTGGTAAGTACCCACTTTTTGGAACAATGGCGCACGGCCATCTCCGACAATCCCTACCAGGAAGTAAACCAGTGGCTGCAATCTATCGGTGCGGAAAACAAACAGGGAAATATCAATAAGGACGAATGTCTGGACATTATTCGAAAATTGAGCTTAAAGGCTTTTGAAGGTTCTCATAAAATTCTCTTGCTTTGGTTGCCCGAATATTTGGCCAAGGAAGGGAATCGATTATTAAAACTGATCGAAGAACCTCCCGAGGATACTGTTTTTCTACTGGTCGCCGAAAATCAAGAGAAAATTTTACCAACTATTCTCTCCCGTTGTCAACTGGTAAAAGTTCCCAGATTGTCCGACGCTGAGGTAGCGGAAGGGCTGAGATCAAAAGGATTGACTGAAGAAAAAAAACTGCAGGAAATCGTCTACCTGGCCAATGGAGATTTTAATCAGGCCTTACAGCTGATAGATCAACAGCAAAATGACAATGCCACCATTCTGCTCGACTGGCTACGGAAATGTTACGGTGGAAAAGGTATAGAAATGCACAGATGGGTAGAAGGTATCGCCAAGATTGGTAGAGAAAGTCAAAAACATTTTCTGCAGTATGGACTCCATTTTATGCGCGAATTTCTGGTATTAAAAATGACCGGACAATCCATGGTCAGATTGCAAACTAGTGAACTGGAAACTGCCCAGAAAATGCTACGGATAATGGATTTCGAACAGGTAGAAAAAATTACAAAAATAATGGACCACTGTTATTTCGCCGTTGAGCGAAATGCGCATCCGAAAATTTTATTTCTGGATGCATCCATCAAGATAAATCAAATTTTAAAATCAAAAATCACAGCGTGATACAATTGTAGGGGCGTATGGCCATACGCCCCTACAATTGTATTGCGTTGATAAAATAAAAACTATGGCTTGTTCAAGTTGTGCACCTGGAAAAGATGGCAAACCAGGTGGTTGTAATAGCAACGGTGGCTGCGGCTCCGGTGGCTGTAATCGACTCAATACCTACGATTGGTTATCTACCATGGAATACGAAGATCCTTCTGAATATGGTCTGCTCGAAGTAAGTTTTAAACAGGGCGCAAGTAAGGAATTTTTCCATAACCCACCACACGTAAACGCAAATACGGGCGACATGGTGGTCGTGGATACGGGTACCGGCTGGAATGTTGGTCGCGTTTCTCTTTCGGGCGAAATGGTCCGGATGCAGATGAAGAAAAAGAAAGTAAAAGAAGATTCGATTATCAAAAAAGTGATCAGAGTTGCCAATCAGCGGGATTTGGAAAAACACGCCGAAGTATTATCGGACGAAAAACCGATCATGGTACGTGCCCGGGTCATCGCTCGTACCCTCGGTCTTAAAATGAAAATTGGAGACGTTGAAGTACAAACAGATCGTCGAAAAGCAACTTTTTACTACACGGCAGATGGAAGAATTGATTTTCGCGAACTCATCCGTCAATACGCCAAAGATTTTAGAATTAAAATTGAAATGCGACAGATTGGTGCGCGGCAGGAATCTGCCCGAATCGGAGGTATTGGATCTTGTGGCCGGGAACTTTGTTGCTCGACGTGGTTATCCGATTTTAAATCGGTCTCCACCGCTGCGGCCCGATATCAGAATTTAGCAATTAATCAATCTAAACTTTCGGGACAATGTGGCCGACTCAAATGCTGCCTCAACTTTGAGCTGGATTCTTACATGGATGCGCTTTCTCATTTTCCGAAAGGAGCCGATAAATTAAAAACAGAAGCGGGAACGACGGTACTCGTAAAGACCGATGTCTTTAAACAACTCATGTATTACTGCTACGAAAAGGATCGTGGCCGGGGGAAATTCTATCCGCTAAAAGTAGATAAGGTAAAAGAGATTCTCGAGATGAATCGTAAGGACGAAATGCCACTCGACCTAAATATCATGGCCATGAATTTTGCGGAGGAAGAACCGGTCGGAGTAGAAGAAAACTTGACGGGTGTCATTGATTTACCACCAGAGAAAAGAAGAAAAAGTAACCGCTCCAGAAATAATCGTAAAAAATCTGGCGACCGTCGCGGTCCACAAAAGGACAAACCGCGTGGGCCCAAACCGGAAAATAAAGCTAAAGCCGAAGGCGATAAGCCCAAAAGTCGAAATAATAAAAACAGAGGTCGCGGACGCGGACGTCGCGGTCCAAAACCAGGCGGAGATAGTAACAACAACAACAACAACAACAACAACAACAACAACAACAAAGGAGCGTAATAAACTTTGCTCTTGGCTACTTGCCGCTAGCTACTTGCTTCCTTCTTACGTTAAATTACGATTAAAGAAAGCAAGAAGCTAACAAGCCAACCAGCCATCTAATAACAACATTAATAAAATGAATATGGAATTCGATCTCATCATCATTGGCTCAGGCCCCGGCGGTTACGTAGCAGCCATCCGGGCAGCACAATTAGGACTCAAAACGGCCATCATCGAACGGTACGCAACCCTCGGTGGTACCTGTTTGAATGTCGGCTGTATTCCTTCCAAGGCCCTCCTGGATTCTTCGGAGCACTATCATAACGCCGCCGAAAAATTTTCGGAACACGGAATTAAACTGACCAACCTGAAAGTAGACATGCCACAGATGATCAAACGCAAGGATGATGTCGTGGATCAGACCTGTAAAGGCGTTTCTTTTTTAATGAAAAAAAATAAGGTAGAAGTCTACCACGGACACGGTTCTTTCGTAGATAAAAATACGGTAAGCATCGCCAAAGACGACGGAACCAAAGAAGAAATCAAAGGCAAAAATGTCATTATTGCCACTGGTTCAAAACCGATTACGCCGGCTTCTTTTAATTACGATAAAAAAAGAGTCATTACTTCTACCGAAGCATTGAATATTCAGAAGGTGCCTAAAAAAATGGTCATCGTCGGTGGTGGTGTCATTGGATTAGAATTGGGTTCGGTTTACGCACGACTTGGAACGGAAGTATCCGTCATCGAGTTTATGGATCGGATCATTGCAGGAATGGACAAAGATTGTAGCAAAGAATTACAACGTGCTTTGAAGAAAATCGGCATGAAATTTCATCTCGGTCACGCGGTTACGGATGTCAAAGCGGGCAAAAACAGCGTCACCGTTGAATACAAGAAAAAAGATACCGAAGAGATTTTATCCATCGATGCCGATTATTGTCTGATCGCCATCGGCCGTCGTCCTTACACGGATAATCTCGGATTGGAAAATGCCGGAGTGGCAAAAGATGAAAAAGGCCGAATCGAAGTCGACAAACATTTACAAACCAATGTCCCTGGTATCTACGCCATCGGAGATGTGGTAAAAGGAGCGATGCTGGCCCACAAAGCCGAAGAAGAAGGCGTGATGGTCGCTGAATTATTAGCGGGTGAAAAACCGCACATCAATTATAATTTGATTCCAGGAGTGGTTTATACCTGGCCAGAAGTAGCCGCTGTCGGTCAGACCGAAGCGCAGATCAAAGAAGCCGGCATTCCCTACAACGTTGGTAAATTTCCTTTTAAAGCTTTAGGCCGTGCCCGCGCGAGTATGGATACGGAAGGAATGGTGAAAATTATTGCGCACAAAGAAACCGACGAAGTACTCGGTGTACACATGGTAGGACCCAGAGTTGCGGACATGATCGCCGAGGCGGTCGCTGTCATGGAATTCCGGGGCTCCGCCGAGGATATTGCCAGAATGAGTCACGCACATCCTACTTATACGGAGGCGACCAAAGAAGCGGCGCTGGCAGCTACGGGGAACCGGGCGTTGCACGTGTAGGATTTTAGGATTTAAAAATTATAAAAGGCGTAGAACTTAGTTGTTCTGCGCCTTTTTAGTGGGAGTGTCCATTAAAGTGTGTCAGCGCGGAAGCTTTCCTTCAGGAACACAAGGTGCGGGATGGAAAATGACACACTTGTTCGTACAGTCTCTTTTTAGTTGGAGAAAACCCTACCGCATCAACGTCACGTCCCCGCTGGCGTTTTCCCGCTTTCCATCCTGATCCACGACCACCGCCCGCCACACCAGCACCTGCGGATTCATCGGCTGCCCCTCTAAAGATCCATCCCAACCCAGTGCTTCCTCATTGAAAAAAAAATTCGTTCTCCGGAAAACCAGATTACCCCAACGATCAAAAATTTCCAGTAATTCAATCTGTTGCATGCGACCATTGGCGTAAAAAGTAAACCAATCGTTGTGGCCATCATCGTTGGGTGAAAAGGCGTTGGGGGCGTACCAGCGGGGTGCGCAGTCGTCCTGATCGGTGAGCGTGGGTACGTTGTATACATGCATACTCGTACAGCCGTGTGTGTCCGTCAGCGTGAGCGTGTAGGCGCCGGGCGCGAGATTTTGGCGGAGGGAATCCGTATCATTTCCATCCG
>CALLPK010000086.1 GCA_938015415.1 uncultured Saprospiraceae bacterium | reverse complement strand
AAATATAAAACAATCAATTTAAAATTTAAAAACCAGGTAGTGTGTAAAAAACGGTAACCAAAACTTTACAAAAGCCGACTCCCTACCAAAAAAAAGTACTATGATGGAAAACAAAAATTTACACGACGCCCCCGTTGTGGTAGCCCTGGACATTGGGACTACTAAAGTATGTGCCATCGCTGGCCGCAGGGACGCGAATGGTAAAATCGAGATTCTGGCCATCGGCAAGGTAGAATCCGAAGGGGTTTCCCGCGGAGTAGTCTCCAACATCGAAAAAACCGTAAAAGCGATCAAACAGGCTATTGCCATCGTTGAGCGCCAAACGGGAAAAGAGGTAAAGGTGGTACACGTGGGTATTGCGGGACAACACATCAAGAGTGTTCAGCACCGTGGTATTCTTACCCGTGAAAGCGATCTTACTGAAATTGATGCCGCTGATATTCAAAAATTAATCACCGATATGTACAAATTAGTACTGCCTCCTGGTGATAAAATTTTACACGTTATTCCTCAGGAATACACCGTAGATGGAGAACAGGGGATTACCGATCCGATCGGCATGTCCGGGGTTCGTCTGGAAGCCAATTTTCACATAATTACTGGTCAGATTACCGCCTCTAATAATATCCACCGCTGCGTAGAAAGAGTAGGACTGAAGGTCGGAGATATGACGCTGGAGCCGATTGCTTCTTCTGAAGCTATTCTGAGTCACGAAGAAAGAGAAGCCGGTGTTGCCTTAGTAGATATTGGTGGAGGAACCACGGATATTACTATTTTCCACGAAGGAATTGTCCGTCATACGGCCGTTATTCCTTTTGGTGGCAACGTAGTGACCCGCGACATCAAAGAAGGATGTATGGTCTTACAAGATCAGGCCGAAAAATTGAAGCGCAACTTTGGTTCTGCGATGTCAGAAGAAGTATATGACAATCGAATTATTACGATTCCTGGCTTGAAAGGTCGGGAGCCAAAAGAAATTTCTGAAAAAAATCTGGCGCTGATCATTCAGGCGCGGGTAGAAGAAATTTTGGATTACGTGATCTGGGAAATCAGAAAATCTGGTTTTGAACGCAATCTGATCGGCGGTATCGTACTGACCGGAGGAGGTGCTTTGTTGAACCATCTGGATAAATTAACCGAGTTTCATACGGGGATGAGTTGTAGAATCGGCATTCCCGTGGAGCATTTGGCGCACGGGTATAAGCAGGAAATTTGCAGCCCCATTTTTGCTACGGGACTTGGCTTGCTCTTCCGGGGGATTAGCGATGTAGAAAGAGGAATCATTGATTACACTGATTATATCGAAACCCCAAAAGTAGAAGCACCCGTGGTAGAAGACGAACTGTCAGAAGTAGAAAATGAAAAAGACCAAGAATTAGTAACCGAAAATTCTAAAACCTGGTATGATAAATTATTCCGTAAAACAAAGGAGTTTTTCGAAACAGGTGAAGACAAAGAATTTTAAAATTAGGTTTTTCAATTTTAAATTGATTGATAAAACTATTTGAAAACACAAGACTTTATGCTGAAAATAAAGTCTATAATAATTAGAAACACTAAAAATTAATATTATGCATTTTGATTTGCCAAAAGAAGAAGCATCTATCATTAAAGTCATCGGTGTCGGTGGCGGTGGTAGCAATGCCGTAACCCACATGTACAACCTCGGAATTCACGGCGTGGATTTCGCTATTTGCAACACGGACAGTCAGGCCATGGATTTGAGCCCGGTACCTAAGCGTATCTCGCTGGGACCAGAACTCACGGATGGTCGTGGTGCCGGATCTAAACCTACGATCGGTCGTCAGGCTTGCCTGGAATCTATTGAAGAAGTAAAAAGATTTTTAGCTGATAACACGAAGATGTTATTCGTTACCGCTGGAATGGGTGGTGGAACCGGAACCGGAGCTGCTCCTATTATTGCCAAGGCTGCACAAGAAATGGACATTTTAACGGTAGGTATTGTTACATTGCCCTTTACCTTTGAAGGTCGCCAGCGAACTACCCAAGGGGTAGAAGGACTGGATGAACTAAAGAAAAATGTGGATACCTTAATCGTTATTTCCAACGATAAATTACGCGAAATTCACGGAAACCTTTCTCTGACGCAGGCATTTTCCAAGGCGGACAGTATTCTGTCTACCGCCGCAAAAGGGATCGCGGAAATCATTACCGTTGCCGGTTATGTAAACGTGGATTTTGAAGATGTCAATACCGTTATGCGAGATAGCGGGGTGGCCATCATGGGAACGGCTATGGCTGAAGGTCAGGATCGTGCAAAAAATGCGATCGACGAAGCCTTAAATAGTCCGTTACTGGAAGACAACGATATTCGGGGGGCCAAGCATATTCTGGTGAATATCAGCTCGGGTTCTACAGAAGTGACGATGGACGAAATTTTTGAAATCACTGAATTTGTGCAGGAAGAAGCGGGTTATGGAACCAACCTGATCTGGGGTAATAGCCACGATGATGACTTGGGAGAAAAAATCTGTGTAACGGTAATTGCTACTGGTTTTGAACACCGTAAGAATAATAAATTTGAACCGGAAGTTGAGAAAATTGTGGTACCGCTGGATTCGGATCAACCAAAGAAAACTTCTTTGTACGATACGGGACACAATAGCGGCGAAACGAGCAGGACCGTAGAGTTTGACAGTGTTCGACCAACTACTCCTTACCGCTCAACGGGTACGCCATACTCTTACGAAGAGCCTTATGTAAAGGAGGTAGACAAGGAACGGATGCAGGAAGAGGATCGTCGTCGTAGAGAAAATGAGGCCTTACGCCGTGAACAGGAACGTAAAAGAATTGCTAATTTAAAGCTTAATAATCCACAAACGGTCGTGGACATGGAAAATGAGCCCGCGTACTTACGACGTAAGGTGAATCTGGATGATGTGCCTCATTCTTCCGATACGGATCAAAGTAAGTGGACCATCAGCGACGACGCAGAACCGGAGATTCGCGAAGACAATAGTTTTTTGCATGATAATGTAGATTAGCAGTATGTAGTCTGAGTACTGGAAACTTATTTCTTTAAAACCAACTCGGTAAGTAAGCGGTGGTGGAAAAAAGTAAATTTCTGGTTGTCAGATAAAGCAGTCTGTTCAATTATTCAGATAAACTGTTTCCCGGCAAGAAAATAATAATGGCAAATCGTTGTTTACCTCCGGGTGAACGGTTGGCATAAGTTGCACTAAGGTGTACTTATGCCTTTTTTTATGGGTTAAAGTTATTTACCGGTTATAATCGTTAACTGTTAATTGGTATAAATGGAAGTAATTTTTTTCAGAAAGAAACGTATTATCAAAGTCGAGAAATTCTGTGATTATATTCAAAATGCTGTTCAATTCGATAAGATATGGGTAGCCATTAACCAATCAAATATGTGATTTTTTGTTATAAAAACTTGTTTTTTGCTATTTTTTTACAAAAAAATGTTAAAACAATTTAAACCCTTCTTAAGTAGCAGTTAGAAAAAAAAGCTACATTTGCAATAATTCCATTTTATTTCGAATCCATATAGAATAAAGATTGGTGCTAATAATAGGCATAATCTGTTATAATTATTTAGCTAAATATCCTATCTCTCCTTTATAAATTAATTAAAAATGCAAAAACAACTACTATTACTGTTAATAATCTTTAGTTCCGTAACCTCAATAGTTTTTGGTCAGAAATCGGCTAATGAATTTCCTGTATTTGAAAAAATTGAAAGAGCGCTGTTAAGTTCAGAAGTTCCTGCCTTTAGTTTAGTTGAGACGGTTACAACGGACCTGGTTTCAAAGAATATCCCCGCAACTGAGCTTAAAGATGGGATTGTCGTAGATTTAAAAATCGCAGATATTCAAAGATTAAAAAATCAAAAACCTAATGCGTTAGAATTAATTTTTCCCTTACCTAATATGGGAGATGTAAAAGTATCCTTGGTTCAAAACAAGGTACTCACATCAGATTTTATTTTGCGTCAAAGTTCTAGCTTCTCCAGGGAGATAAATTATGAACCAGGTTTGTATTACACTGGTGTGATTAAAGATGATCCTAATTCTCTGGTATCTATTAGTATTTTTGATGACGAAATTATCAGTAATATTCATGCTGGTGCTGACAATTTTGTCATTGGGAAATTGCAGAAATCCAACAGCAATCAGCACATCATTTACCAGGATACAGAACTGGCAGAAGCATTTGATTTTTCTTGTGATACGCCAGATGATGATTATGTATATTCCCAAAAAGAAATCACTTATATTCCGACAAGAGCACTCGGAAATTGTATTAGAGTCCATCTTGAAATCGATGATGACATCGTCACAGATAAAGGTGGGGTAGTTAATGCTACCAATTATATGACTGGACTGATGAATGAGGTAATTACTTTATTTGCTAATGACAATATCAGTATGGCCATCTCAGGAATAACTGCCTGGGATACGCCTTCCCCTTATTCTGGCAATACTGCTCCGGCAATGCTTAATTCATACAGATTGAGTCAAAATGATTATACTGGAGATATAGGTCATTTGGTATCCTACAAGGCAAGCGGAGGACAAGCCAGCGGGATCAATACAATTTGTCCTGAATTTACTGGAGATAGCAGATGTTTTAGTAGCATTAATTCGTATTATAATAATGTTCCACTCTATTCTTGGTCAGTAAATGTTATGGCGCATGAAATGGGACATAATCTTGGCTCCCGACACACCCACGCATGTGTATGGAATGGGGATGGTACTGCCATTGATGGATGTGAAAATTCCGAAGGCGATTGTTCGTATGCAGGTCTTCCCACTTTCGGGGGTACGATCATGAGTTATTGTCACAACAGACCAGTGGGTATTAACTTTAACTTAGGCTTTGGTCCCCAGCCACAAGCTGTAATATTGAATGTTATTGCTGACGCGGAGTGTCTGCTGGACTGTTTCGGTCCGGCCTGCGATGACGGGATAATGAATGGAGAAGAAACGGGAGTTGATTGTGGAGGGCCTGATTGTTTGCCTTGTACTTGTGAGGGTGAGGAGGTTTTTGTCAATCTTGTATTTGATAATAACCCAGGTGAAACGAGGTGGCAAATTAGAGAGTTATATGGAGATGTGGAAGCTGAAGGTTTAGATTATTCTTCTTATTCGCCTGGTTCAAGTTTAACCGTTCCAGTTTGTTTACCGTCTAATAGTTGTTTTGAATTTGTACTGTTTGATTCGGAACAAAATGGTATGTGTTGTGAACAGGGAAATGGTTCTTATTCGGTTACAAATAGCATGGGGGAGGTCCTGATCTCAGGAGGAGAATTTAATAATTATTACGACTATTCTTATTTTTGTATTGGTAGTGGCACCTGTGATCCGTGTCCTGTCTATGGTTGTGTCATTCCTTCTGCTCATAATTACAACCCGGATGCAACGAGATACGATTTTACTTGTGAGACCTGTAGTGATGGTGAACTGAATGGAGACGAAACAGGAATCGACTGTGGAGGTGCTTTGTGCGAGCCTTGTTTAGTGTCGGGTTGTCCAGATGAGTTGGCGCATAATTACAATCCCGAAGCAACAATTAATGATGGAACTTGTGAGACCTGTAATGATGGTGAGTTGAATGGAGATGAAATAGGAATCGATTGTGGAGGTATATTATGCGATCCATGTATATTTGGTTGTAGCGATCCTGCGGCGCATAATTATAATTCAGCAGCGACAAGTGATGATGGTAGTTGTGAGACTTGTAATGATGGTGTGATGAATGGGGATGAAACGGAAATCGATTGTGGAGGGGTTTTATGTTTGCCATGCCTGGCTGGCTGTACGGATCCGCTGGCGCATAATTACAATGCAGCGGCAGTCACCGATGATGGAAGCTGTGAAACCTGTAATGATGGTGAGCTGAATGGCGATGAAACGGAAGTAGATTGTGGTGGTGTACTTTGTGAACCTTGTAACACCAACTGCGAGGATATCGAAGTTTTCCTTGAAATTAATTTTAATTCTAATCCGGATGAAATCTTTTGGAGATTTAGCAACGAGGATTATTCGGTTTTCATATCTGGAACGGATTATGACGATCAGGAATTAGGTTCTAGTTTAGTTATTCCAATTTGTCTTCCAGATGATTGTTATAACTTTTCTATATTCGATGATTTTAGCGGAGATTGCACCTATACACTAACGTCTGATGGGGTAGAATTATCCTCTGGTGGACTTTTCGTAGATTCAAATGTAAGTGAAATATGTGTAGGAGATGCCGCTGGGGTTTCAGGCTGTACGGATCCGCTGGCGCACAATTACAATGCAGCGGTAGTCACCGATGATGGAAGCTGTGAAACCTGTAATGATGGTGAGCTGAACGGCGATGAAACGGAAGTAGATTGTGGCGGTGTACTTTGTGAACCTTGCAGTACCAACTGCGAGGATAACGAAGTTTTTCTTGAAATTAATTTTAATTCTAATCCGGATGAAATCTTTTGGAGATTAAGCAACGAGGATTATTCTGTTTTCATATCTGGAACTGATTATGATAATCAGGAAATAGGTTCTAGTTTAGTTATTCCAATCTGTCTTCCAGATGATTGCTACAACTTTTCTATATTCGACGATTTTAGCGGAGATTGTACTTACACGCTAACGTCTGATGGGGTAGAATTAGCCTCAGGTGGACTTTTCGTAGATTCAAATGTAAGTCAAATATGCGTAGGTGATGTTACTCCAATTACTGGTTGTACGGATCAGTTGGCACACAACTATAATGCAGCGGCAAACAATGATGATGGATCTTGTGAAACCTGTGAGGATGGCGTGCTGAATGGCGATGAGACAGGAATTGACTGTGGTGGAGTATTATGCGATGTATGTCCCGTAGATGGCTGTACAGATCAGTTGGCCCATAATTATAATGCAGCGGCGACCAATAATGATGGAACTTGCGAAACTTGTAATGATGGTATATTAAATGGCGATGAAACAGCGGTCGATTGTGGTGGAGCACTTTGCGAACCTTGTAATACCAGTGGTTGTAACTATGCCGAAGCTTTGCTTGAAATCAATTTTAACTCTAATCCAGATGAAATATTTTGGAGATTTATGGACAATGATTTTACATTCGCTGCATTTGGTAATTCTTACGGAGATCAACCATTGGGTTCTACATTGATGATTCCAGTCTGCCTGGTAGATGAATGTTATGGCTTTGCTATTTTCGATGAAAATGGTGGCAATTGTACTTATACACTAACATACAACGGCATAGAATTAGCGTCGGGTGTTGTTCCTACGTACTTACAGGAAACAGAAGTATGTGTCGGCGATCCTGACCTCTTTACTGGTTGCACGGACGAGCTTGCACATAACTACAATCCGCAGGCAGCCACTGATGATGGAACCTGTGAAACTTGTAGTGATGGTGAACAGAATGGAGATGAGGTGCAGGTTGATTGTGGTGGCGAACTTTGTGAACCATGCAATACCAATTGTAACGATCTTGAGGTCTTCCTTGAATTGACTTTTAATGTTAATCCAGGCCAATTCTCTTGGGATCTCATAAATAATATTAGTTGGGTAACCGTTGCATCTGGTGGCTATTATGATCACTTATCAGCGGGTTCTACTTTGACAATTCCAATCTGCCTGGTAGAGGATTGTTATCGTATCAGACTTTATTCGACTGATTATGATGGTGTTTCTTGTTCTTATAATATAATATCCAATGGTGTAGTATTAGAAAGTGGAGAGGTAACTGTCTATGAAACAACTGTAGTATGCGTAGAGGATGGTGTTCCGATTGCTGGTTGTACCGATGAGTTGGCCCATAATTACAACGCAGAAGCGACGGACAACGATGGGACTTGTGAGACTTGCAGCGATGGCGTGTTAAATGGAGATGAAATAGAAGTTGATTGTGGTGGTACTCTATGTGCACCCTGTATTATTTATGGTTGTATGAATCCGTACGGATATAATTATAATCCAGAAGCGACCGAGGATGATGGTAGTTGTGAAACTTGTGATGATGGAATAATGAACGGTGATGAAACAGATATTGATTGCGGTGGCAGTATCTGTAACGGAGGCTTAAATTCTGTGTTAGTTCTAGATGGGATTGATGATTATGTGGATCTTGGTATTGCTGCTGGAAATGAAGTCAGGACAATTGAGATGTGGTTTAAACCCGCTACCCAAATAGATAACACTTTGACTACTGTTTCTACTTTAGTAGCTAGAAATAATGATGACCTCGGTTTACAGGACCTTGAATTTGATGTGTCATTTTCACCAGCAGCAGGTACTCAAGGTCATTTAAGATTTAGATTAGAAGATGTACTGGGAGTACCTTACATTATTATCTCTGATAATAATAATTGGAATGCTGATCAATGGTACCACGTAGCGGCTGTAGTAAGCCCGACTCAAGGTATGTCCCTGTACATTGATGGTCAGAAACAATCGGAAACGAACGCTTATAATATGTCTACCGGGACGTTAAACAGAATTACTGCCATTGGGAAATGGGGAGATGCGGTAGGTCAATATTCCCGTCATTTTCATGGGAGTATTGATGACCTGAGGTTTTCTACTGATGCTATTTACAATGCTAATTTTACACCAAAGTGCCCGGATATCAGTACAACAAATTCATCAAAAGCTCTATGGAATTTTAATGAAGACGGTGGTTCAATTGCTATGGACAATAGTTCTAATTCCTTCGATGGTCAGCTAATTGGGGCGTCCAGGTCATTTGAAGAAGTATGTGGTGGCTGCCCAGTTTCTGGCTGTACGGATGAGCTGGCCCACAACTACAACGCAGCAGCGACCGACGATGACGGGACTTGCGAGACGTGTAGCGATGGTGTGTTGAATGGCGATGAAACAGGAATAGATTGTGGAGGAGTACTCTGTGAACCTTGCAGTAATTGCGATGGCATTGAAGTTCTGGTGGAAATCAATTTTGATGATTACGCTGATGAAACAAGTTGGGTCATTACAAATGAGGAAGGCCTGAATATTGCCTCTGGCGAAGATTATGGCAGTCAATTTAATGGTTTAAACTTGATAATTCCTCTGTGTTTGCCTGATGGATGTTTTGATTTTACAATTAATGATACTTATGGCGATGGGATTTGTTGCAACTACGGTAACGGTTCTTATTCTGTGACAACTAATGGAGAAATATTAGCATCAGGTGGCGAATTTGGAGCGCTTGAGACCACTCAAATTTGTGTGGGTACTATCTTCGGATGTCTTGACGAAACGGCCCATAATTATAATTCGTTAGCTAACGCAGATGACGGGAGTTGTGAAACCTGTACGGATGGATTAATAAATGGTGACGAAACGGATGTAGACTGTGGAGGAGGTTTATGTGCTCCATGCGAATGTAATAATAATGAGGTCATCGTTGAGATTAACCTGGATAATTATCCAGGGGAAACAAGCTGGAATATTACAGATAAGAGTGGATTGACGGTTGCCGCTGGTGGCCCTTATAATGAGGATCAGGCAGGTGCCAGTTTAATAATTCCTTTATGTTTATCTGATGGATGTTTTGATTTTACCATCAACGATTCTTATGGAGATGGGATTTGTTGTAACTATGGGACTGGTTATTATTCTGTCACATTCAATGGTGAAGAAGTAGCCTCAGGAGACAGTTTTGAAGAATCCGAAACGACTCAACTATGTGTGAGTGATGCGGACATAATTTTTGGTCATTACTTTGAAACTGGCTGGGATGGCTGGTCTGATGGTGGGAATGATTGTAACCGGTATCAGGGAGTTCGTTCTTCTGAAGGTGAATTTTCAATACGCTTGCGGGATAATTCTGGCGTCGCTTCTTCTATGACTTCCAGTGCTTATGATTTGAGTAGTTATACTTCTGCAGATGTAGAGTTCTATTTCTATGCCCACAGTATGGAACAGGGAGAAGACTTTTGGCTGCAAGTTAGAAATGGTGCTGGTTGGCAAACAGTAGCTACTTACGTTAGCGGTACAGATTTTATCAATAATACTTATAATGGTGTAACAGTTTCAGGTATCACTAATCTAGGTACTAATACAAGATTCCGATTCCGGTGTGATGCGAGTGGTAATGGCGATCATATATATATTGACGCAGTTATCCTGACTGCTCATGCCGGGGGTAACAGGAATAGGTCAAAGGGCATAGAAACACATCTGACAGTACTGAAACGACCTACACCGCAGATAGAGAATCAGAAAATTGATCTGGAATCCCGAAGTAATGAATTGAGCTTATATCCGAATCCTGCCAGTACTAAGATTTCAATCGAGGTTAACGCTGCAATCAACGGTATTAATGTTTTTGCGATCAATGGCGAATCAGTTAGATACATTCAGACTGATGGTCAAGCAAGAATGCAAGTTATTGATATTTCAGATTTGAATCCTGGATTCTATTTCGTTTCTGTTGAAACTGCGGACGGGGTACTGACTAAAAGATTTGTTAAAGTGAACTAAAAAAATTAGTAAACTTAAATTAACTGTTTTGAATTAGAAATATGGAAGATTTTTCCCTATAAGAAAGGTCTTCCAATTTTACCAATTTATCACTGATAATGGTAAATCGTTGTTTACCTCCGGGTACACGGTTGGCATAAGTTACACTAAGGTGTGCTTATGCCTTTTTTTATAAATTTTATTTATTTTAGTCAAATTATTAAACCAGATGACACCATTGAAATGAAAACATATATTTTCTCATTTGTATTTTACTTTTTATTTGTTAATTATAATTTTTCTCAAATTGTCAACATTGAAGACCGGCGTAATTCGGTACTGGATACCATGGGATGGTCGGGGTTTGTGGATGTTCGTTTTAATTTGATTGAAAATGGACAGACGATTATTTCTACTCGTTCTACCGGAAGGATAGACTATATACAGGAGCAGCATCATTTTTTTTCGATCAGTCAATATAATTTTGGCAGGGTCGAGAATGCCTCTTTTGTGGAAGATGGTTTTCAGCATATTCGGTATAATTATCATTGGAAACCGCGCCTGACCTGGGAAGTATTCACACAATTACAATACAATGAAAAAATAAATTTACGATTGCGTGGACTCATCGGCACCGGCCCTCGATTTGAGTTATTAGACCGTGGTGAAAATAAAATGTATCTCGGTACCTTGTATGTATTCGAATACAACGAAGAATTTTTAGAAACAGAGCAAAAAGTTTTTTCACGTGAAAACCGTTTGAGTGCCTACTTATCTTATCACCTTACCCCTAATTCGATAATGAGCTTCTCGGGAACTACCTATTTTCAGCCTTCTACGGACGACTACCGAATTTCCACACAGCAGACTTTGACGATTAAAGTAATAAAAAATATCGCTTTTTCAACTGTTTTTGGATTGAGCTACGATTCTAGTCCCCCCGGAGAAGTAGTCAATTTAATTTATCAATTAACAAATGGAATTCGCTGGACTTTTTAAGGAATTATATGGCAGAAAAGGATATATTTGCCCCACGGAATGAAAGACTTTTTGCTGAAGTCTGATATTTCCAAAAGAAATCCATTCAGCTACCCTGAAAGCTTTGGCCCAACACATTTATATTGAGGATCGGTCTCAGCGTGTCGGTATGGCGGGCCTCAACCGTTGACTTGTCCGGTTTCTGCTCTTCGGAGCGGGACAGGAGGATTACAGAAAACACATTGGCTCCCTCAACCATTTTATTTTCGGGGTCCAAAAGCACCTTACGGTAGTCTGAATGGTCTTTTTTAATCAATATTGAATATTCAGCGTCCAATATTGATTGTTAAAGCTGCCTAACAGACAGATAAGTCGTGCTGTACCCGTAGCGCGTAATTCTTTTTTCCCTCCCCGGTAGTCTCCTCGTCTAATCCTTTTGTAATTTTTTGTTTATTACCCATCTGTTTTTTTTTACGGGACGCCCTCTCATATTGATTTTTATTACCTTTGCTCCCAATTTTCAAAATCAACTATTATGACGAACGCTACGAAAGTATTTAAATTCGGAGGTGCCTCCGTAAAAGACGCGGATGCTATTCGGAATGTGGCAAATATTCTGAAAGATTATTCCCAAGAAAAAATAATGATTGTTGTTTCCGCCATGGGAAAGACTACCAATGCGCTGGAAAAAATAGTCGAAGCTTATAGCAAAAAAACGGGAGATGCCTTTGCCTTACTGGAAGAAGTAAAGCAGCAGCATTACCAGGTAGCAATGGATTTATTTGGGGAGGAGCACGCTATATTTTCTTTACTTAATGATACCTTTGTAGAAATAGAATGGGTGATCGAAGATGATCAGCAGGATGGGTATGATTATATTTATGATCAGATTGTCTCCATCGGAGAGATGGCTTCTACCCGAATGCTGGCGGCCTTTCTGGCGCACGAAGGCCAATCGGTAACCTGGCTGGATGCCCGGGATGTTATCCGGACGGATGATACTTTTCGGGAAGGAAGGGTGGATTGGGAAACCACGGGATCTCTTTGTCAGCAAAAAGTTCCGGGTCTTTTTGAAAAAAATAATTTGGTTGTTACGCAAGGTTTTATCGGAGGAACCCAGGAAAATTTCACAACGACACTGGGAAGAGAAGGGTCAGATTATTCCGCTGCTATTTTTGCCTATCACCTCAACGCGGTGAGCTTAAGTATTTGGAAGGACGTTCCGGGTATTCTTACGGGAGATCCCCGGCTTTTTGAAAATGTTCAAAAAATAGACCGTCTTTCTTATAAAGAAGCGATTGAGATGACTTATTATGGCGCTAAGGTAATTCATCCTAAAACGATCAAACCGCTGGAAAATAAAAACATCCCCTTATTTGTCAAGTCGTTCATCGACCCGGTGGGGGAAGGAACGCTCATCTCCACCGACGTAAATGTAACCTATCCTCCGGTCGTAGTGGTGGAACCCAATCAGGTCTTGCTCCATATTTCAACCCGTGATTTTTCCTTTGTGACCGAACGGCATCTGGGATTTCTTTTTCAGCAGTTTGACAAATACCGGATTAAGATTAATATGATGCAAAATATGGCCATCAGTTTTACGGTATGTGTCACCGAGCGCTCAGAACGACTGGCAGTATTGATTCCAGAATTGGAAAAAGATTTTAAACTAGTAGTGGACCGGAACCTGGAATTAATTACCATCCGACATTATACCAAGGATTTTGTGGATACCCTTTCTGCTGGTAAAATTATTTTATTCGAGGAATATATCCGGGGGACGATGAGTATGGTCGTGAAGGAAATACCAAAGATGATTCGTAAATAAAATGTAAACCAACAAAATAGTCGGTCGGTTATCTGCTTCAAAAAAATTAGCCCACTTGATGAAACAAACTTATATCCCCTTGCGTTAATTAATAGACGTCGAAGGTGTTTTCTTTCTAAAATACCGAGATATTCAGTATATTAATTCTAATTAGGCTAATTTTTTATATTTTTATACTGTATATTGCTTATATCGCAATTTTTTTGTAAATTAAGAAAAATCGTTACCTGCAGGCGATTTTATCAAAAATAGATAACCAAAATTTACTACCTACTACACAGCTTCAAAGAATACCCTTTGACAGCGAATACTTATTTGGATTGAATTAACCCTAATCGACCAATTTTACTAACACAAGGTTTTAATACCAAATTATTCACCCATTAATTTTTTAATCATGGACACACAAGATTTTAATAAGCTAATCGGTCTGCTTTCCAAGCTAAATGCTGCGACCAATAAAGCAACCGTAGTCGATGGTAGTTTTAAGAAATACCACACCCAGTCTATTGATGCCATCAAGGATATTCCACTGCATCTGAAACGCCTGGAGCAAGGGCTAAAAACGGCTAAAATTTTAAAGTAATTCTTCCGTTTAAAACAGGTTTACAAAAAAGTCGAAAGTTGCACAAAGCGTGACTTTCGACTTTTTACATAAAAAATATAACTAATATTTGTTTTTTATATTTATTACCTGTATTTTTGAAGTATCACAATTCTAATCTGTACCCTCTGAATAAAACGGACTTGCTATAGATACACCAAAAAAACGATCGCTTTCCATCGTTATCTTTACCAGCAAAACAGCACTAATATTTTCATTCCTAATTATCTATAAATAATAAAAATTTATCGGTCTTGTCACCCTTTGGGCAAAACTGAAAGACTATAGGGTTTTACGGGAAGGCAGCGGAGGAATCCGAAGTTGCCTTCTTTGTTTTTTGTTGGCTGTTGGCTATTAGTAGGGTATTCAATTGACGAAAAAAACTTCCGTACTTTTGTAATGTAATTTGCTCCAAGATTTTAGCCTTTTTTATTCTTTCTGTTCATTTTTTTTGCAGAAAAAAAAACGAAACAAAAAATCTGCCGCCTGTCGCATTTTTCGAATTACCTGACCCGCCCGCTTAGCGGTTCATTTACTTCTCACACTGTCGTGTTCGACTCTGCGAGATCGTTCATTCATCTAATAAAATGTCAAACCGAATAAACTCGCTTTGAAAGTCTTTTTTTATTTATAATTTATTGATTATCAATCTTTTATTTTTTTATTAACCTGTTCTTTAGCTCATACAGTATTCTGTTTAAGACCTGCCGGCCGGTCAGCTACCGTTCACACGCAAATATAGTATCTTGCCCCCAAAGTAAATCAATTATGTTCGATAAAATAGGAGAAGACCAAATAATAACATCATATAATTTTTCAGATAGCCGCTTAAAATTAAGGTATGAGAAGATAAAA
>CALLPK010000085.1 GCA_938015415.1 uncultured Saprospiraceae bacterium | reverse complement strand
GTTGTTCGGTCCCCAGCCTAAATTCGTCAAATACTGATCTTCTTCTCCCGTTGTTTTTAAATAAACGGTTTGTTTAGTCATCCGGTGATAAATCCCAATTGCAGGTTTTTCACTTTTCTGTCCCGCCATCGGATATTTAGTAGTCACCAGACTGCCGGGAGTTGTATTGATGTCCAGTAGCGGATAATCGGCTACGTTGGTTTCGTCTTTTTCGTAAAAAGCCAAATGTGCTCCGTCGGGCGACCAAAAGGTCCCTTTTCCAATGCCAAATTCGTAACGGGCAATGGCCTGACCGCTGACGATGTTTCGATCTATATTGTTCTTTACGGTTGTTTTCGGAATACCGATGGTGGCGGTATAGAGATCGTTATCAATGGTGTAAGCCAGTTGATTATATTGGTAAAGGAAGTCCGTATTAGCCGCACCACGCGCGTGTGGCGTCAGTAAAAACCCTTGATTTTTATCAAGATCGTAGGCAATGTAAGCGGTGTCGTAATGAAAGTAAAAACGATTAGGATTCACCCAGCGTATTCCGGGCATTCGCTTAAGATCGGTTTGACAAGCTTTGTTAAGTTGGTCCACTGTAATCATTGCTTGTGCCTGTTCGCCCTGGTCAATCATGACGGCTTGGCGATCCGCCGACAGGTAAGAAAACTGAGTTGTTTCCGGAATCCATTGTAGATTAGCCAGTCGATCGGGAGCGAAAGTACTGCCCCGTTTAAGAATCGCGTCGGATAGCGTGAGCTGCATGGTTTGTGCGGACAGTCCGACAACGAGAAGTAGTAAGCAAAAAGTAAGTAAGTTTTTCATGGTGAAATTTTTATTAAAAAACACCACTAAGGTAAGGACTTTGTGGAAACTGACAACTATGATTTAAAACAACTTCCTAAAAAAAAGCACCAATGCCGGGTTACGACATTGGTGATTTTTGTTGAAATGTTGAGTTGTTGAAATATGAGGTACTGGGAATCGTATATTTTTTAAATTAAAGCCCTGAACATTTACTTATTCAACGACCCGTCTGAGTGATGCAGCCGGCAGGTTCAGGGATTCAACAATATTCGCATTAATACCCAGTAATCAGATTTAATTGTTTCTTGATCGTATGCTCCAGTCCTGCTAATACCTGTGGTGAGTTTTTGGAAAAGGTAGCAATACGTTCTCCTTTTTGATTCAATACCACGTGCGACGGAAATTTAGAAATATTTAAATCGGTAATAATGTCCGAACCGTTGGCAACAATCTGATATTTAAAGCCAGCCGCTTTTGCCGCAGCCATTGCAGTAGCGGTATCATCGGTAGAGATACCAATAAAGACCACTTCTTGTCCCTGGTATTTATCAACTATCTTATTTAAGGTAGGAATAATCTCCAAAGAACCCGGATCATCACTTCTCCAAAAATTAAGGACGACTGTTTTACCTGCGAAGTTATTAACATTAAAGTTAGCGGCTTCAATAGTTTGAATACCAGCGTCGAAGGATATTTCTACCATCGTTTCTTCTGCGATCTCCACTTCAACGGGAACAGACACTATTTCGACGTCTTCTGTGATCAAGTCAATTTCTGAAGCTTCTGTCTCAGGAACTACCTGAGTTTCCATTTGAGTGGCAGCCTCTTCGAGTTCTCTAAGTCGTGCAGCCTCTTTTTGAATAGCGGTCTCCTGTTCGAGTTTTTCTGCGGCCGCTTCAGCGAGCAGGGCTTCTGCGGCCTGTTTATCAGCCTGCATCTGAGCCTGTGCTTCAGCTTCTGCGGCGATATTTTCTTCTACTGCGATTTGCAGTTTTCTATCTTCTGCTTCCACTTTTTGCTGGCGAGCGTTCTCTTCTGCTTCTATTCTCTTCGCTTCTGCTTCGGCAGCCTGCTTTTCCATTTTGTCTTTTTCTTTTCTAATTTTTTCGAGCTGCTGTGCTTTTCGCTCCTTTTCTTCAGCGGCCATTTTGGCTTCTTCGATTTTACGTTTTTTAAGTTCCTCGGCTAATTTGGCTTCTTCCTTAATCCGTTCTTTCTCTAGCTTTTCCAATCTCTTACGCTCTTTTTCGAGTTCTTTCTGTCGCTTCTTTTCTTCTTTTTGCTGTCTTTTCAATAATTCTTTTTTCTCCTTTTCAGCTGCTTGTGTACGCTTGATTTCCGCTAATCGGGCGGCTTCCTTTTCTTTCATAATTTTTTCGTGAAGCGCTTCCTCTTCCCGTTTTTGTTTTTCCATTAATTCTTTCTGTGCGCTTTCAGCGGCCAGTGCTTGCTGGATGGCTTTGTTTTTCAAGCGGGCGGCTTCCAGTTCGCCTTGCAGTTTTAATTCGGCCAGTTCCGTTTCCTGCTGGATACGAGCTTTTTCCATCTCCGCTAGTCGATCCTGCTCTTCGAGATAAGCTTTTTGTTGCGCGGCTTCTTCCAGTTTTAATTTTTCCAGATCGGCAATTCGCTGTTCTTCGATTTTCTTTTCTTCTGCCAATTGATCCAGTCGTGCCTGTTCTTCGGATTCTGCTTTCAGACGAATAATTTCGAGTTCTCCCTGTCTTTTGAGTTCCGCTAATTCCGCTTCTTGTTGAATACGTTGTTTAGCTAGTTCGGCGTAACGTTCCTGTTCTGCCTTGATGGCTTCCTGGCGTTTAAGTTCCGCTTCTTGATCTGCTTTTAAACGTTCTACTCTTTTTTCCTCTGCGATTCGCTGACGTTCCAGTTCGGCTAGTTTTTGCTCCTCTTCACGGGCTTTTTGATTACGCGCTTCTTGCAGAATTAGTTGTTTTTGTAATGCTTCAATGCGTGCTTCTTCTGCTTTAGTCTGATGTTCCAGTTCTGCCAGGCGACGTTCTTCTTGTTTTAACGATTCCAACTCCAGGGCTTCCGCTTTACGGGCTGCGGCTAGTTCTTCTAATCGTCGTTCTTCCGCTTTACGAGCTGCTTCAATTTTAGCTAACCGAGCTGCTTCTGCTCGCTGGTTTTCTAGTCGTTGGGCCTCGATTTCTTTTTGTTGCTTAAGAGATTCGAGTCGGGCTTTTTCGTTTGCTTGCTCCCGGACGAGTTGATCCATTTTACTTGCTTCGGCTGCGATCGCTATTTGTCTTTCTTCTTCCTGTTTACGTAGATTCTGTAACTCCGCAAGTCGTGCTTCTTCTCTCATTGTTTTCTCTTCCATCTTTTTTAGATGTTCGCTGGAAACGGAAGGCTCGCTATTTGTGGTTGGCTGGACGATTGGTGACTCAGTAGACTCAATTGGAGTCTGCTCCTGAACTTTGACCGGCACGTTTTTATTTTCTACTTCTTTTTCATTAAAATTTTCTCCACCAAAATTTTCCTTTTCAATATAAACGGTTTCTTCCATTTTCGTCATTTCGGACGAATTTTCTTTTGGTTGTGTAGCTGGGCGGGTAATGACGTAGGGTTGGTCTTTTTCTTCGGGATTAGTTATCTCAGAGGACAGGGTTTCTGTAGAAATATTTTTTTCTTTTTTCTTTTTCCCTTTTTTCCTTTCCTTTCTAGATGACTTTTTTGTCTCTTCTACCACTACGTCGGTAGTATTAGCAGCGTTACTAAGTACGGCATCCGGAGCGGCAGCCCGATGTATATCTTCAATACTGATGGTTGTTTGATCTTCTACCGATCCAATCGGTGTTGGATCTACACTTTCGCCCTTGCGGGCTTTCATGGCACGTTCGAGCGCTTGTTTTCTGGCATCTTGCATGCTTGTTTTTTTAGTCTGAGCAGATGCGGTAAAAGCCGCGGTTACAAAGAAGCAGATAATGGTAATCTTAGCAGTATTCATATTTTACTTTTTAGCAAAAAAGATGGAATTCAGCAATTTTGGTTTGCTGGTATAAAGGAAATCTCAAGACAATCCTGCCGGAACAGGTTTATCCATCTTTTTTATTACTAAAATTAGTCCAAATTAGTAAAGCACCGGAAAATCAGGATAAATTCGGTGATCAAGGAATTGAAAATCAGAGGTTTTATGGTAGGGTATCGTAGATATTAAATTGCTTAAAACTGCTTAGTAGATTACACTCTCCAGCCAGCCTTTGACAAGGTAGCGGTTTTTATAAATAAGAACAGCAATAAATAGCGCAGCAAACAGGGAGAAAATACGCAAATAGCGCAGATTACGGGCTGATTTTTCGCGGCGACTGGTATAATTTTTTTTTCCGGTGTAAGACATAAGTTCAATTAGATTTTGTGCCGTTCCCAGTAATTCTGATCTTCGATTTCTTCGAGAATGGTCACGTAGTTAATATACCGCAATTCACTAACTTCCCCTTCCTCTACGGCGACCTTAACGGCACAGCCCGGTTCGTTACGATGGGTACAGTCCGCAAATTTACAATCTTTTGAATATTTAAATAGTTCCCGGAAATTATGGACCACGTCCTTTGGTGTAAGATTATTAAAACCCAGAGTCTTAATTCCCGGCGTATCAATAATATGTCCTCCAAAATCAAGTGGAAACATTTCCGCAAAAGTAGTGGTATGCATTCCCTTACCGGAGTAATCTGAAATTTCGTTGGTATGAAGGTGGAGGTTGGGCTGCAGGGCATTAACGAGGGTGGATTTTCCAACACCTGACTGACCACTGATCAGTGTGATTTTATCTTTTAAACTGGCCTTAAGTTCATCCAGTCCAGTACCCGTAATAGAGGAAACTAAGCGAACTTCATAACCTATTTTTTCGTAAATTTCCCGGAGATAGTTATAGATCGTTAATTCGTCTTCTCCGTATAAATCTGCTTTATTAAAAACAATAATCACCGGAATATTATACGGTTCGGTCATTAATAAAAAACGATCAATAAAGCCTTGTTTGAGATTGGGGCTGATAATTGTCATGATGACTACGGCCTGATCAAGATTACTGGCCAACAAATGCAGAAAATGTTTTTTACGCGGGGATTGCCTTACTACAAAATTTTCTCTTGGCATTATTTTTTTAATTATCCCTTTATCATCGGCTTCTTTTTCTACTTCCACCCGATCACCTACAGCCACCGGATTGGTTATTTTCATCCCATTCAGTCTGAATTTTCCAATAATCCGGCAGTCGATTACCTCCTCATTTTCAAGTAATACTTGGTACCAGCTCCCCGTAGATTTTATAACAATTCCTTTGTGCATAATTTTTTATCTTAGAACGAACTTCTGGTTAACCACCAAATCAGAAAAATCGTTCATCAATACAGAAATATTTTAGAATAAAATCTATTAATTTTTCCCAAATTTATTTGCTTCTTAATCACCTCAACGATTCGACAAGTGAAGCGACTCAACACCCCTAATGTCCATGAATGGCATCCGCAATTTCCTTGATAATGGAAGGATCTTTCTCAATGGCATTACCTACTACAATGACATCTGCTCCCGCTTCTATATTTGCTTTTGCTTTTTCGGGCGTACGAATACCACCACCAACGATTAAAGGAATCTGAATACCACCACTAACGGAATCAATCATACTAGTGGAGATTGGATTTTTAGCACCGCTCCCCGCATCCATGTAAATCAGTTTTAGTCCCAGCATCTCTCCGGCCATCGCGGTACACAATGCAATATCATCTTTAGCCGCAGGAATGGGAGTGGTATTACTGATATAAGAAACGGTAGTGGTGATTCCTCCGTCAACCAACATATATCCGGTAGCCATCACTTCCAGTGGACTTAATTTAATATATGGAGCAGTGTTGACATGGCGACCAATCAATAACTCAGCATTACGACCGGAGATCAGGGACAAAAATAGAATTGCATCCGCTCGATAACTCAACTGTAAAGAATTACCGGGAAACAAAATTTTTGGAATATCGCAAGCTTTGGCAATGTGCGAAAGACAATCATCCAACACACTATTTATAATCAGACTTCCACCGATAAAAAAATAATCAACTTTTGCTTCGATAGCTAGATTGAGAATTTTGTCTAAGTTGTTCATCCTTAGCTGATCAGGATCAATCAATACGGCGAATTTTTTCTTTCCCTCGTTTTTTGCTTCTTGTAATTTTTGATATAGTAGCATTCGTTTTATTTATGATTTATTTTTTTCAAGACAATCTTTTCTTTTAATTTTTCTTCAATTTGGATGAAAAGTTCGCGCAAATCGTCATAAGCTGGCAGTGGAAAAGTAGTTTTTTTAATATTTACTTTGCTGATCAATTGAAGAAACGGTCCCTGTACGGAAACCAGCAAATTATAGTTGGCACTATCGTCTGCTAAACTCAAGCTGACGGAGGGGGGCAAAGATTCCACGGTATACCCTTTGGGCAATTCGAGGTTTAATACAAAATTTTCAGTTTGTGGGAATGCCAATTCAACTGGGCAAATACGATTTTCATTCGGCAATTTATTTTTTAAATAATCAGAAATAAAAACCGGCTGAAAGGATAATACATCTCCCCGACTTTCGGCGAGGTCTACTATTTTTACTTCCGCAATGATGTGTAGTGATTTGTTGGGATCGTCGATATTTTTGGTAAAAATAGAATCTACTTTTAAATCCGGTAACTGCTTTTTCCAACGGGATGGATATTTATGAGTTTGATTTTTTAGCTGTTCCCGGAGTGTGGCGCTTGCATATCCTTTGTATTTTCCTTGTAATTTTCCAACCATGCTACCATCCGGACTTATCTTTAGGGTTGCCATGGTTGTAGTATTGGTTATTGGTGATTCAATGTCAATCCATTGTGGGGCATCTGGGTCGAGTAACCAGCCATTTTTATTTAAGGAGTTAACCCGCGGATAATTCATCGCTTTGGTAGGTAGTCCGACGTCCAGAAGGGTCGTTTCATCGTCCAGTTCGGCAGAAATAATTACGTGATTAAATTGGTCAATGATGGGATAGGTTTTGATCATGCGACCGTGCGATCGGGTGCTCAGTAATACAGGATATGCGGCAATACCTGCTTTGCGGAGCAGAGCCAAATAGACCAGATTGATTTCGCCGCTATTTCCAATTTTAGTAATAAATACATCGTTTAATGTTTTATCAACTAAAAAGCGGTAATCCTCATTCCACTTGATGGTTTTGCTAACATACTGATAAAGCGCCTGTGCCTTTTTCCAGTCAGAGAGATTAGTAGACAAGATTTTGGAGGTTTCTGGATTAATCCACGCTGCAAACATTTTTTCGTTTGTAAATTGTTGGCCGAATGTTTCCTGATTCATCAGTTTTTCACTTACCTCACTCCAGTTACTGAGATAGTTTTTGGAATAACCCATTGGAAATTGAATTTCTTTGAGTTGAAAGCGCAGACGAGCACGGTGGTCGTTGATGGTAGTGATATAATTTTCTGTTTTTAGTGCTGGTACGTTTACCATCTGGTAGACATTGTCTTTTATTTTTGTAATGGTATTTCCTCGAACGTCGATGGCGCGGTCATCTTTACTAGTATGATTAAGCTGTTGGTTTCCCTGGAATAAGTAGACGTATTTAAACGCGTTGGGAATTTCTACTTTTAAGCGACTGAAACGAACGGGGATATCTTCCTGAAAATACCATTCTCTCAGATCTGTGATCCTTGGGCTGACAATTTCGTAGCGATATTCCAGTACAGATCCAGCTTGGATATTAGGAAAAGTAAATCGCTTTTCAGCGTAAAATTCATTTACCGGATTGTCGAAAATATCTTTGTTAGGAATAACTACCTTTTCTCCATCGGGAGTGAAGCTTTGTCCCCGAAGATAGGTGATGGTTTCAGCAGATTTTTTATCTGTATAATAAGAAATGACTACATTAGCCTTTTTAAAAGCTGTGGGATTTAAAACTTTGATTCGACGGTGACGTTTGTAACGGTAGTGGACAGCACTGCCTTCTAGTTCAACAATGATCTGTCCATAATCAGCTAATACAACCGCCGCCGCACTGGAGTCGGGGCCATAAATCGTCATTTGTAAATCTTCTTTTGGAATCTGATTCCATTTGAGTAAGGTCTCTTCTTGTGCAAGCACTGTAAATGACCAAAACAGGAGGAACCAGGGAAAAAGGTATTTCATGAGTATAAAATTTTGTGCACATGGGGTATGAAATCCTGATATTATGTAGATAATCAGGCTGATTGCTGCTTGATTAATATTCCTTAGGGTAATGTCTTAAACAACTTTACATGACTGACAGCTATAAACAACTGACAGTGTTAACTTAATTATTTAATCTACGGCCAACAAAATAAGCAATAATTTGGGAATTCGTAGAGAACAAAAGCGTATGGATCAATTAATGATTGCCGAGACAACGGCATTGATTGCAAGAGATTTTGGTCTGGAAGGTCACAAAACCCCTTTGACGGAAGAAGAACTATTGGCATTGGTAGCCAATGAGGTGGCCTATATGATTGAACACCGACTAGACTTTCTGTTGAGTTTGCTGTATCGTTTGGATGTGCTCGAACCAGATATTAATTTTGCTTTATCTCCGTATTGCACTGAACCTGCTAATGAGGCACTGGCCAAACTGATTGTAGACCGACAGAAAAAACGCATTCTTAGTAAGCGAAAATACAAACAAACCAAGCCGAAAGATCCGGGAGATTTGGCGTGGTAAATTTTATTCTGTACAGGTAAAAAAGAAAGTCGTATTCGACCAGCGAATACGACTTTAAATGTTGAAGTTATTTGTGGATGGTTTTTTTCGTTATCTGCTAACAACCAAATCCAGCTGCTTATTTAGCAAGATATTATTTAAGGAAATACCTTCACAAGTCTGGTCTATGGTGTAAGTTGTATAAGAATCGGTATTGATATCTGTTAAAATCAGTAAAGTCTCATTTTTCTCTACCGTCACTTGCCAAACCATATTTTTAGTCGTAGTTGGAATAGTATTATCCGCAAAAGTAACGGTAATCTTTACGATACCTATTTCACTGAAGTCAAAGTGCTGGGTCATACCAGCAATCGTTGTATTTTCGGTTAGTGTCCAATCATTGAAGATCAGGTCAAAACTAATCTGCTCCTCGTAATCGAAATTGCTAGAATAATCAACAGAATCCAGGCGGCACTTTTTGTCTTTACTGACAGGGTCTGTAAAAGCTTGTGTACCGAAACTAAATAGAAACAAAACAGCTAATAAGAGATAATTTTTCATAATATAGTTTTTTAACTTCTGGTTTTAATTGGGTGGTTATTTTACTTAAACACAAATATAAACCCAAGAGGTTGCACGTAACGGATAAGCTAGACGAATGAAGTGAAATTTTCGATGAATGACAATTTACTTGTCCGGATCGCTTATCTTTGTCAACATAACGCAACAATAATACAATAAGTTTGCTCTCAAATCCAGTGCTGAAAATGCCGTTTATTAAATGGTTTTGTCACATTTAGAAATTAAATTATAAGCTATTGGTTGTCTGGAAAGGAGGAAATATTTAATAGGAATTAATTCGTTTTTTCCAAACAAAATTTTTTATTAAATAATTATTAATTTTTTTATTTTTAAACAAACCTAATTTAATCGCTATTCCAAACAATATTTTGCTAGTATGAACAAATACCTCCTTACCTGTCATCACCTATTTTTTACAATACTAATTGTTTTGAGCGTAGCTAGTTGCGCCACAGATAGTAATAGCGGCTCCACCGGACAACCACCCGCAGATGTGGGTTTGGCTCCATCTGACGAACCTCTGAAAACAACTGCTAAGACAGATACTAAAACGATTATATTTTTTGGAAATAGTCTTTCTGCCGGATATGGACTTGACCCGGCACAAGGGTTTGTCGGTCTGATTGAAAAGAGAATAGATTCGCTCAACCTTAATTATAAAGTTGTTAATGCGGGCAATAGCGGGGAAACAACTAGTGGCGGAAAAGAAAGAGTAGACTGGATTTTAGAAAATTATCAACCCGATATTTTTGTACTTGAATTGGGGGGTAATGATGCCTTGCGTGGATTACCTGTTGCCGCTGCGGAAGCCAACCTGCAAGCGATCATTGATGCCGTAAAAAATAAATATCCCTCAGCCAGAATATTGTTGGCTGGAATGATGGCACCACCTAATATGGGTAACGAGTACACCACAAAATTTGCGGCCATGTATCCACGACTGGCTAAAAAAAACAATGCGGCTTTAATTCCTTTTTTACTGGATAAAGTCGGCGGACAACCGGAGCTAAATTTACCAGACGGTATTCATCCGAATGTGGAGGGACATAAAATTGTCAGAGAAACGATCTGGAAAGAATTGAAGGGGTTGTTGGATCAAGGGAGACTAGTTAATTAGAGTGATCGGTGATCGGTTAATCAGTGCCCGCGATCGCGGGAATTGATTAACCGATCACTGATCACTGATTAACTGATAAAACTAATCCACTAATCCACCGATTCACTGAACTATTGATCCTGCTTTGCAAAAACTTTCTTCAACAAATCCGTCTTACGCTCGCTTACATTTTTGCGAATCCCTAGTTCCTTTTTTTCTACCATTGAGAACAAACCAGCTAAGGCTTTTTGAGTAACGTAGTCATCCAGATCTGGATTTACTTTAGATACAAAAGGAATAGAATTATATTTGGTAACAATATCGTTCCAGTATTGGGTAGCGTTTACTCGATCAAGGGACGCTGTTACTTTAGGGCGAAAGGCGCTAGTCAACTCGTTAGTAGTAGTTCTTTCTAAATAGCTGGTCGCTGCGTTATTTGAACCCATTAAAATGTCAGTGGCATCTGTAAAAGTCATTTGTTTGATGGCGCTGACAAAAATAGGCTTGGCGCTCTTGGCGGCATCTTCCGCCGCGCGGTTGAGCAATTCGACCATTTTATCTTCCACCGAAGTAAATCCGGGAATTCCCGATAATTTGTTAGTTACCTTTTGCACCTCGTCTGGTAATAAAATTTTGTAAGAACTCTTTAGAAAACCATCTTTGGCAGATAATCTATCCGCTCCCTGACTGATTCCAAGGTTGAGGGCTTCTTTTAGTCCAAGACCAATTTGTTGTGGCGACAAAGCTCCACTTTCCAGTAGCGTTCCAGCCATATCCTGGAACTGAGTACAGGCGGTCAATTGTAGCGCCACGAGTATAAACATGAATTTCTTAATCATAATAATTTTTTTTAAAACTGCGTAAAGCAAGTTGGTAAAGTGATATTTGTGTTTAATTTTTTTTAAACCATTAAACATTTTCTTGGACTGGTGAAACTATGGAAGGTAAATCCCGAAAATGTTATTAAAATCATAAAGCGACCAGTAAATTAGCCTGCAAAAAAGGACAGACATTCATTGCACAGACAGCCCTGAAATCTGGTTTTTAAATTTTCTCTGGTTTCGGAAGAGACCTTTTTTTCAAAACACCAGCAGGTATCGTCACCGTAGCAAATAAATGGCCTTTGGCAACGAGGGCACTGACTGACAAAGTTCTCCGTAGATTCGACCGCAGAGTGAGATACCCGGTGTCCCGGAATCGGTCGATTTTTACGTACTTTAATGGTGATGGCCTGAATCGTATGAAATTGCCGTCGGATGGCATACGAGATATTTTGAATTAAGGTTTCGATTAGCTGCACGGTGTGTCGCATTTCGACTTGACAGATTTGATAAATTGTTTCGTAATTGATGGTCTCGTTTATATCGTCACTTACCGCAGCAGCTTCCCAGTCCGTGACGATAAAAACATCTACAACAAAACTATTACCAATGACTCGTTCTTCCGGATATACGCCGTGGTAGGCGTAAAATTCCATGCCTTCCAGTGAAATCTTTCCCATGTGTTGGATTTTTTTTCAAAGATACGGAATATGAGTGGGGTGGGGCGTATTTGCGTAACCGCAATTCGTAAATTGTTTTCAATAAATGCTCTTAAATAATCAAGATGAAATGACAATGGGAACATTACCGACTGGCAGCGTTCCCATTGTAAATGAAATTATAGTACAGAGTGTTCGTTTTAAAAATTGTATTATAACTTACGCCTCCTTAACTTTTAAGACCAATTTTCCATTCTTCTCTCCGGTAAAGAGCCGCTGAAAAGTATCATAAAAATTCTCAATCCCCTCGTAAATATCTTCCCGGCTTTTTAATTTTCCTTCTGCCATCCAGCCACCCATCTCCTGTGCTGCCATTCGGTAATCTTTGGCGTAATCCATCACAACCATTCCCTGCATCGTTGCTCGGTTGACCAGTAAGGACAAATAATTGGAAGGACCTTTGATCGCCGTAGTATTATTATATTGAGAAATAGCTCCACAAATTACCACTCGTGCGTGCATCCGTAAACGACCCAGTGCAGCATCGAGAATCTCTCCTCCTACGTTATCAAAATAAACATCAATCCCTTTTGGACAATGTTCTTTTATGCCTTTGGCGACGTTCTCATTTTTATAATCAATCGCTCCGTCAAACCCCAGTTCTTCGGTCAGATACTTACATTTTTCCGGACCACCGGCAATTCCAATCACCCGGCATCCTTTGATTTTAGCAATTTGTCCCACCACACTACCAACCGCTCCGGCGCCGCCGGAAACCAAAACAATATCTCCTTCTTTAATTTTTCCTACTTCCAGGATACCAAAATACGCGGTCATTCCGGGCATTCCCAACGTACCAATATAAGTTGGCATCGGAGCCAGACTGGTATCGACCGGGTAATAATTATCACCGTTAGCAATGGAATATTGTTGTACACCTCCCCAACCGGTGAGTACCTCTCCTACTCTATATTTGGGATGATTGTTAGATTTGATGACTTTGCCGATGGTGCCGGCGCGCATCACTTCCCCTAGCTGAACGGGTGGAATATAAGACTTACTGTCATTCATCCAGCCACGCATGGCCGGATCGAGGGAGATATAATAATTTTCGATCAGTACTTCCCCTTCTTTTGGTTCAGGGATGGGATTATTCGTTAATTTCCACGTATCCGCATCGGGCATTCCGACGGGACGTTTTTCGAGTATCAGTTGTTTATTCATTTTATTAATTTAATTTTTTTAAGACCTCTAGTGCCTGTTTTTGGTATCGACTTTTATTGTTTTTGATGACTTCGTAGAGTAAATTTTTGGCATCGCTAATTTTATCCTGTGCCAGATAAACCGCAATTAATTGCCAGGTTGCTTCATCGTAATACTCGGGGATATTGATCCGGGTGATTTTTAACTGCTTTTCGGCAATTGGCCAATTTTTCAGATTTTTTGCCGCCATTCCGCGGTAATAATTAGCTAACACATTTTCGGGGTCAGTGTTTAGTACTTGGGTAAATACATTTAAGCTGACGAGATATAGTTTTTTTTGGTAGGCATCTAATCCGTTTTGTAAAGTGGTATTTGTGATCAAGGGTTCATCACCCGAACGAAGGGTGCCGGATATTAGATTATCTTCTTCTATAAAATTGGCGGCAAGGATTCGTTCGGTCGCGTTGCTCTGCCAGTAGAGATAACCACCAATGGGGATGCTTATTAAAAGCAGACTAGCCGCAATTCGCATGGCCCAGTTTTTACGCACGGGTAATTTTTTTACGATCGCTGGAGTGGGTTTAACCGTCTCGGTGGGCTCTAAAAAATCAAGTTTAGGCAAATCGTCTATATTATAGTTGTTGGCAAAACCTTCCACTGCATCCGTGCATAAGGGACAATCAATCAGGTGATTCTCCACGTCAAAACGCTGATCTTCGTCAAGATTCTCCTTGAGGTACGCCTGAATTTGTTCGGGCTTGAGGCAGGTAGTGTTGGTGAGTATTTTATTCATATTCGTGCAGTTCGAGGAATTGTTTGATATTCCGTTTCCCATTTTGCAAATAGCTTTTCACTTCTTTTTCGGTGTAGCGTGTAATCTCTACGATTTCTTTGTAGCTTTTTTTATCAAAAAAGAAAAGGGTGATGCAAGTACGGTGTTCCGGTTTTAAATTTTTGATGGCTTCAATGACCATTTCTTCCCGGTTGGCAGCGACGAGGTTAAGCCCTTTTCCTACTCTGGTATTATCACCATAACGAGGTGTAAAGGTATCATTATTTTCTTCCAGTCGAGAAATGTCTTCTTTAAGGTTATCATAATTTTTGCCTCGACGTAAACGCATAAGACATTCGGATCGGATGATCGTATATAGCCAGGAATTAAAGGAAGATATTTGAGTGTCGGGAATTTTTAGCATTAATTTTTCAAAAATGACAGAAACCAAATCCTTACTTTCTTCCGGATTTTTCAGATATTTCATACAGGCGCCGTATACCAGATGGCCGTATCTTTTGTATAATTCACCAATTAGTTTTCGATCACCCGTAGATGCGAATCGCTGACAAATTTCCTCATCGGATAGAGGTTCAGAAGTTTTTGCTTTGAAAGAAAGCATAGACGTATTTTAAGTATGTTTAGCCTAAAATTAACTAAATAAATGGAAAATAAGAAATAATCTATTTGTTTTGAATGACCATTAAACAAATCGATAAAAAAATCCCGCCAGAATAGTCTGGCGGGATCAGTTATTTCTTATTTGTCAAGACCTAATTTAATTTATTGTGTTGTAGAAAATTTTGCAGATTCTATAATGTATTCGAGATGCATCATATAATCTCTTTTCTTTTTGCCGGGCGCATGTACAAAACAATCTATAAAAATAAGTTCGTTTTTTTCTTTATTGAGAATCAGGTAGCTCAAAAAAGGACCGCCCATAAAGTCGTTGACAATATCCCAGATACCACGAGCTTCAATGGCGTAGGCACCATTTAAATCAATAGCCTTGGTGAGCATGGGTAGATCTACATCGTTGGTTCGCATATAAGTATCCTTGATCTCGGTGCTGACGTATTGTTTGCCCAGTCCGTCTCTCAATTTTTTAATACCTTCTTTCGTGAGCTGATTCTGATCAGTATAAGCCATTCTGTGAATTAAAATATTGCTACTCAAAAATTCTGTTTCTTTTCTTAGCCAAATAGTTTCAGTATCTTGAACTGCCACAAAATAATCACTGGGGATGCGAAGATCCATTTCAAATTGATTTTTTACTTTTTGTTTTACCGATTCGCCTTCTCCACCAAAATATAAGGTTGCTTCAAATTGTTCTTTATCGGTTTTATGCAGTTTGTTGGCAATTGCGGGGAAATTCCGTTCCGCGGCGTCCAGTAATTTATTTTTTGATTGTGCAAATAAATAAACGAGTGTTTGTCCTTGCGCCCATTTATCGTACCCAACTTTAATATTAAAATCTGATTGTTCTTTTGCCTTTCGTACGTTTTCTGCTCCCAGATCTTTGGTAATGGATTGTACAGTAGGTGATTCTGGATTACTTAAATCTCCGACCATCAGATAGGCGCGTAATTCTTTTCGGTACGGATCCAAATTAAGTTCTTGCGGGGTAAAATGTTGTAGATCAAACAGCGGTTCAGGCTGCGGCAAAATAGGGTAGGCCGCTCCAAAAAGATAGCGGATGGAGTCTCCTACCGCCCCTTCCCAAACGTCCTGATCGGCAATGACACAAAGTCGGTTGGCTTGACCGAAAGCATTTTTCGGTGCGTTGAATTTACTGGTCATATCGCTGGCACATCCGGTCCAAATAATTACCAGTAATAAGGGGAAGATGATTTTAGGAACCATATTTTTGACAAATTTTAAATATTTCATTTCGACGATTTTATTAATGTTAAGAAACATAATCTCTTTGGAGAAACAGCGATTAAAAACGCAGTAATCCAAAACGGGCAGGATAACGTTTTCTTTAAAACAATTCTTTCGTTAAATAGATGCCCGCGAAACCGATTTTGGTGGTTAACAAAGTTACTTAAAAGGAATGATTCGCCGAAAGTCCGCGGTAGAGGGGAGAAAAACCCCTATAATTTTCGTAAAACCCCTATTTCATCGTTAAAAATAGGAGTTACACGAAAAAATAGTTGCTAAAAATGCGACGACCAAATGATTACCGACTCAACTAAAAAAGCCGAATATTACTGGAATATTCGGCTGGTATATTTTTTACGAGGATATTTTAAAACAACCCTTCGATGATATTTTCTTCGGTAATTCCTTCTGCTTCCGCTTTGTAGTTACGGACAATCCGGTGACGTAGTACCAGCTTTGCGATCGCCTGTACGTCTTCAATATCCGGACTATATTTACCACTGATGGCCGCGTGACACTTGGCACCGAGTACCAGATACTGAGAGGCTCGCGGACCGGCACCCCAGGAAATATAATTGTTAACTTCGCTGGTAGCCCGCGGCGTGTTGGGACGAGTTTTGGTGGCTAAAGAAACCGCATATTCTAGGACGTTATCCGCGATTGGAATTTTGCGAATCAGTTCCTGAAAGTATAAAATTTGCTGACCCGTAACGATATGCTTTAAGTCGTATTTTGTGTTTTTAGTAGTCGCTTTTACTACGGCAATTTCTTCTTCGTAAGAAGGATAATCGAGCGAAATATTAAACATAAAACGGTCTAACTGTGCTTCTGGTAACGGATAAGTTCCTTCCTGCTCAATCGGATTCTGCGTCGCCAGTACAAAAAACGGTGCGGGTAAAATATGACGCTCACCGTTTACGGTTACCGAACGTTCCTGCATCGCTTCCAGTAAGGCTGCCTGCGTTTTAGGAGGCGTACGGTTGATCTCATCCGCCAGTACAATATTGGAAAAGATCGGTCCTTTGTTAAATTTAAATTGTCGGTTTTCTCCCAGAATCTCTGAACCCGTAATGTCCGAAGGCATTAAATCCGGGGTAAACTGAATCCGCTTAAATTCCAGATCCAGTACTTCGGCAATCGTACTTACTAATAGCGTCTTGGCCAAACCAGGAACTCCGACCAGTAAGCTATGGCCTTTACTAAACATGGAAATAATGACGGCTTTTACGACTTCTTCTTGTCCTACGATTACTTTTCCAATTTCCTGAGAAAGGTCACGGTAGGATTTTGCCAATCCATCTACGGCTTCTACGTCGGTTTTATAAGCGGTATCTTGCATAATTTTTTTAATTGCGGGTGATTCTGTGGTTGTTAACAACACCTGTACTTAGCCAAGTTTTCGTAATATTTTCAAAATATTGACAATATGGAGGCGTACTTAAAATGTTGGGTAAAAATACTGGTTTTCGGGCAATATACGATTACCAGCGTTTTCCGCTTTGTAAACGTTGTTTTTGGGTGCTTTGTTTCGTGTGGTGGGGAATGGATAATGGTTTGAAATACAGGAGACGATTTGAGGGTTGTTTTGCTTTTTGCTATTAGCTGTTGGCTAGGGTGTTCAATTGACGAAAAAAACTTCCGTACTTTTGTAATGTAATTTGCTCCAAGATTTTAGCTTTTTTATTCTTTCTGTTCATTTTTTTTGCAGAAAAAAAAACGAAACAAAAAAATCTGCCGCCTGTCGCATTTTTCGAATTCGGCACTTCTAATAAAATGTCAAACCGAATAAACTCGCTTCGAAGTTCTGTTTATTATTTTTAATTTGTTGATTATTAGTCTTTTATCTTTTATTCAACAGTTGTTTAGCTCAAACAGTATTCGGTTTAAGACATTTTATTAAGGCACCGAATGGAAAAAAGCTCAAGGTCGGAGGCTTTGTCGAAACGTGAAGTTTTTTGTTCGTTAACAAAATTTTATCAAGAAGAAATTTTTCGCAATTGCTGAGTAGATTGAACATCCTAGCAACAAGCTTTTACAAAGTTCCTCTCAGTTCCTGTTCTCGTTCGATGGCTTCGAATAGGGCTTTAAAGTTTCCTTTTCCGAAGGAGGTAGCCCCTTTACGCTGGATAATTTCGAAGAACATGGTGGGACGAGGATTCACTGGTTTGGTAAATATTTGTAATAAATATCCTTCGTCATCCCGGTCTACAAGAATACCTAATTCTGCGAGAGGTGCAATATCTTCGTCAATTTTCCCCACCCGATCCAGTACCTGATCATAATAAGTTTGTGGTACGCGAAGAAATTCTACGCCACGATCCCGGAGTTTAGTTACCGTATCAATGATATTATCGGTCGCCACTGCAATATGTTGAACGCCTTCTCCTTCGTAAAATTCTAAATATTCGTCTACCTGAGATTTTTTCTTTCCAGGAGCAGGCTCATTAATTGGAAATTTTATACGCCCATTGTTATTACTCATTACTTTACTCATCAAGGCCGTAAAGTCAGTGGAAATATCTTTATCATCAAAGGACATAATTTGCTTAAAGCCCATCACATCCCGGTAGAAATCAACCCAGTAGTTCATTCGTCCCAACTCTACATTACCTACCATATGATCGACAAATTTTAACCCGACCGGTTCGGATTCATACCGCGGATTCCAGGCCTGATAACCAGGAAGGAAAACACCTTTATAGTCTTTACGTTCCACAAAGATATGAACTACCTCTCCGTAACTATAAATACCCGAGCGAACTACTTTTCCATCTGCATCTTCTTCCGTGGTTGGCTCCATGTAGGAAGTGGCACCCCGTTTCATAGCTTCTTTATAAGCACGCGTGGCATCATCTACCCACAACGCGGTTACTTTTACTCCATCTCCGTGCTGATCAATATGGCGACCAATGTCGGTCCCACTTTGTAATGGACTGGTCAATACTAATCGAATTTTATCCTGAACAATAACGTAAGATTCACGTTCTCGTAATCCAGTTTCCAGGCCTGCGTAAGCCAACGATTTGAAACCAAAGGCGGTCTTGTAATAATAGGCCGCCTGACGAGCATTGCTTACATATAATTCGAGATAATCCGTACCGTTTAAAGGCATAAAATCTTCTATGGGATGGGCAGAGGCGGAAGGATTGGTTTTCAATTCCATAATTGGTAGATTATTTGGTCATAAATAGTTGTCATGGCAAATATAATGAAATTGTAAGGAAAAGTCTATAAGAGACTCGTAATAAAATAACTTAGGCAGAAAGGATCGTTGTAAAAGATGCAAGCAATGGAATTGTTTAAGAAGGCCCACAAAATGAAGGTAAGTATCTACCGGCAGACGAGGTAGGGATTATGGGTAAGTTAATTTTTCTGAAGAGATAAAGACCTTATTTGTGCCATCATAAGCCGTAGCTATTAATTAGATTTCTCCACATTTTCTTCTTCGTAATTTTCGTGAATTTGATTCATAATACGAATAAAAGTTTTGTAGTCGTCTTCCGTCATACTTTTCCAGCCCAACTGACGTAGGTGAGCTACCTTTGGGAGGAGCGTCTCAACGATCTTTTTTCCATTAGTAGTGAGAAATATATTATAGCTACGACGATCGTTTTCACAGCGGGAACGTTCGGTCCAGCCTTTTTTACAAAGCAGGTCGACAATTCGGGAAACCGTCGGGGCATTCTTAAAGGTACCATTGGCCAGTTCATTTTGGGAAACTCCATCGGTCTGATAGAGTTGATCCATGAGTGCCCATTGTTCGGGGGTAATGTCAACACCAGCAGCTCTAAAGGTCTGCAGGTAGCGTAACTTGATAAGACGCAGGGTTCGGTCAATTAGTATTCCATAGCTATTGGAAAGAATTAAAGAAGACATAGCTTAAAATTTTTAAAGAAAAAGTTCGTGATTGTTAAACAAATTTAACATCCCAGCTAGCAGCAAAAAGAAGTAGCAAAAAAATCCCTCCTTTAAATTTGCCCCTGCATTCCGGTCGACCGGAATGCAGGGGCCTCTAAACGCGGATTTAACCGAAAACATACTTATTACCTTTTCATTACTTCTACGAACCAATTGGTCCAAGTTCGACCCCTTCGGAGTAGGCAACTTTGATATTATTTTTGTTAAAGCCATCTTTTATTTTACTGTAGGCAGCAAAGGTGACTTCCCAATAATGTTCTGGTTTAATATAGGGACGAACCGCAATGACAATATTGTGGCTATCGTAAGATTCAATCCCAATTTCGGGTTCAGGATATTCCAGTATTTGTGGTATTCCACGTAAGGATTCACGGATAATTTCTTTAACAACAGGAAAACTTTCAGCGTAGGGCATGGTCACTTGTAATTCAAGTCGGATGTGTTCTTTAGTAGAAAAGTTAGTAATGACCCCTTCCATAACCTGCCCATTAGGAATGATGAGCGTCTTCTGTCCAGGCGTCGTCATCGTCGTATTAAATATCTGAATGGTTTCGATTTGACCAAATTTATCCTGAATCTCCACCCAGTCTCCTACTCGATAAGGTTTTATTCCCAAAATCATGATACCTGCGGCAAAATTGCCCAAGCTTCCTTGTAGCGCCATCCCCACCGCAAATCCGGCCGCTGCAAGAATTGCGACAAGGGAAGTTAATTCAAAACCCAGGATACTAGCTACAAAAAGTACCACCGCAACCTTCATCGCAATATCTAAAAACGAAGTAGCAAAAGAACGGATTTCAGGAGCCATATTACTCCGCTCCATGCTAAGCGCTACCAGTCTATGTACTTTTTTGACGAGCCAGAATCCAACCATCAACGCAAATATGGCCAACAGAATTCGGGGTACGTAGGTAAACATCGCTTTGGTGGCCATCTCCGAATACTTATCAAAATTTTCCATATTATCAGGGGTTGGTGATTAAACTAAAATCATTTTCGAGTAAATCGATTGAAGTCGTAAAGATAAAATTTTCTATTAAATTTAAAACTTCATGTACCTACATAAATAAAAGATGTGCAAAAATGCACGGGTAAAATGTGAAGAAATGCCCAGGAGCGGGGACGATGCTCTTTTTTTTTGTTACTTTGATAGACTTTTTTCTAAAAAAATAAATATGAACCGGATAAATATAAAATCCAGACAACTAACGGGAGCAGAAGTTTCCTGGTTTGCTCCAATTTGTAATGGAGATACTGAATTCATGGGAGAAATGAAGAATCAGTATAAGAGCAATTGGGAAAATGCCTCCAATATCCTGTTAACAGCCGACCGACTGGGTTATAAAAATATTCTCTGTCCTTCTTCTTATCAAGTAGGTCAGGATACGATGAGCTTCGTTAGTGCGGTCGCCCCTTTAACTAAAAACATAAATTTACTAGCGGCGGTTCGTTGCGGAGAAATACACCCACCCATGCTGGCCCGGGCGATTGCGACCCTTGATCATATTTTAAAAGGGCGGTTAACCATTAATATTATTAGTTCAGACTTACCTGGTACAAAGGTAGATTCTGCCATTCGCTACGCACGGTCGCGAGAGGTCATCGAAATCCTGAAACAGGCCTGGACTAAAGAGGTCATAGATTTTCAGGGGAAGTATTACCAATTAGATTTACCAGCAGCGCCCTGCAAACCTTATCAGCAAAACGGAGGGCCCCTGCTCTACTTTGGTGGTTACTCTCCAGCTGGGGTGGATCTGTGCGCGGAACACTGTGATGTCTATCTGATGTGGCCGGAAACTGAGTCCCGGCTTTTGGAGCTAATGTCTAATATGAGTCAAAAGGCAGCAGAATACAAACGAGCAGTAGATTTTGGATTGAGAATTCATGTCATTGTGAGAGAAACTGAAAAGGAGGCCCGAAATTATGCCGATCGATTACTCTCAAAACTGGAACCAGAAAAAGGAAAAGAAATCCGGGAAAGAGCGCTGGATGCAAAATCTTACGGTGTATCCAGGCAGGCGGAGATGAGGAATCTTGCGGATCAAAAAGGGTATGCGGAACCGAACTTATGGACGGGTATCGGCCGGGCCCGTTCGGGATGTGGTGCCGCACTAGTCGGTACGCCAGACCAAATTATAGCAAAAATTCAGCGGTATATGGATATGGGGATTCGAGCTTTTATTTTTTCCGGTTATCCACATTTGGACGAATGTAAATTATTTGCAGAAATGGTTTTACCCAGATTAAAAACGCTATCGCTTCCGGTAGAACTGGGAAGGGTTCCAAAAGAGACACCGGCCACTCCGCTGGGAAATGGAATTAGAAGTTGAAATTACGACGCATCCATCCAGAGGATTTATTTAAGATTTGGCCTCCCATTCTTTGATGGCCATTTTGATCTGTGAGATAGTTAAGTCTAACGTATCTGCAATTATATTGACAGAATTACCTGCCTTGAACATTTTCCACGCAGATTTGGCTACCCCAATGTCTATTCCCTTTTCCATTCCTTTTTCCATCCCTTTTAAATAAAGACCATCTTTCTCAACATTATACTGAATAGGCATAATTGATAATTTTTGTGAAACAATATTTTCTAAATTACGAATTCTTGCTAATATTACCAACTGGTTGATATACTTTTTCAGTTTTCCCTGGGAATCTGTCAGTTTTTTTAACTTATTTAAAATCTCCGTTAGCACCTTTTCAAGATCGTCTATTGCGAAATTTCCTAATAACGCCATTACTACCACTTCCGGAATCTGAGAACTAATCAATTGCTTCGAATCAATCTCTGTAATGTTGATCATATCAAAACCAGTAAACACGACATTTGGTGCAAGCGTAGATTTCATCGTAGATTTTCGTTTTCCTAAGTAGACTACGATGTGTCGAATGGGCATTTTATGGAGCCGATAAATGATGCCATGGTACTCCTGCATGCGGGCCAACATCTCCCCATTATTTCTGGTTTGAAATTCTAAATGTAATAAACTTGATTTGCCTTGGTGATCGTAGATTTTATACAAAAAGTCCACTTCCCGTTCCATTGTTTTGGCTAGCTTTAATTCTAACGGTTCGTATTTCACAATGTCAATTCCTAACTGGAGCTCAATTAAGGGAATAAAAATACTGGACGCATTTTCCCGAAAAATTCGGTCATAGATGTTTCCGGATTTCTTTGGCCTTTCTGATTTTCTTGACATAAAAAGATAAGATTTATCGAAGGCATAAAACTATGGAAAAATAATTATTAAAACAAAATTTTTATTTTAAATATTTTCAAAACAAATTAATAGTGCATAAAAAAGACCTGAAATGTATCATCACTTCAGGTCTTCCTATTCTTATAAAAACAAACTAATCTACTTAACGTCGATCAGTTCTACGTCAAAAATAAGCGTAGCGTTCGGTCCAATTTTTGGTGGAGAACCACGCTCTCCGTAAGCCAGATTACCAGGAATCCAAAAACGGTATTTAGCTCCTTCACCCATCAACTGTACGCCTTCCGTCCAACCCGGAATTACCTGATTGAGACCAAAAGTTACGGGTTCTCCCCGTTGGATAGAACTATCAAAAATGGTTCCGTCCAGCAACTTACCTTCGTAGTGGACTTCTACTTTATCCGTAGCTGCAGGCTTCTTACCACTGCCCTCTTTAAGTACTTTGTATTGAAGACCTGAAGCAGTTGTTTTTACGCCTTCTACCTTGCCGTTTTCGGCCAGAAATTCGACACCAGCAGCAAGGTTAGCTTCACCTTCAATAGCTGCTTTTTGCATAGACTTGGCTTGCATATCTACGGTAAATTTCTCCACTTGACCTGCGATGGTCAAACTATCCATCGCCGCATTTCCGCTACCAAAATCACGGCTACCTGCGCCAAACTGAGTACCGTCCAGTTCCATACCCATCGTTTCCATCTGGAAAGAAAAGTCTTGTCCAATCGCCAAAGAGACACTATCAACGTTGAAGCTGAAAGGCTTATCCTTAGAGGCAGGATCCCTTTGTTTAAGCATCATTTCCATCTGGAATTGGTCAATCAATTTTCGGGATTCTTCGTTGGTGAGGCCTTGACCCTTTGTCTGATCTACGAAACCTTTTTGTAGCATATCTGCATTGAGTTCCATGCCCTGCTTCTCCATATTTTGGGAAAGGTAATTTCCGATAGCGTAAGACATGCTGTCTTTTGCCGTGGCGAGCTTTGCATTGCTGGAGCCAGAACCGGCTCCACCTCCACCACAGGCAGAGAATATCAGCAATAAACTCACACATAAGCCTCCTGTGAGGATTAATTTTTTCATGTAAATTTTAATTTTGATAATAAAACCCGCAAGCTACCAAGATTTTAGGGATTAATCCCAGATATTGACTTCCATTTCTAAACTTATTTTGAATTTTTGACGGACAGATTCCCGAATTTTAAGAGCGAGTGCCTGTATTTCGCTGCCTTTGGCATTGCCATAATTGACTAAAACGAGGGCCTGCCGCACGTGCGTCCCGGTATTTCCTACCCGTTTTCCTTTCCATCCGCATTGCTCAATAAGCCAGCCTGCAGGCAATTTTACCGTCCCGTCAGCCTGGGGGTAATGAGGAATTTTGGGGTATTGCTGGTATAGACTGGCAAACAATTTTACGTCAATGACCGGATTTTTAAAGAAGCTTCCTGCATTGCCTATTTCGCGGGGATCGGGGAGTTTTTCGGAACGGATTTTTATCACCGCATTGCTGATATCGCGAATCGTAGGTTGGTCAACTCCAGAGGCGGCCAGGACCGATTGTATGGCACCATAAGAAAGTCGGAGCCGGTGTGGCGGTTTGGTTAGTTTAAACCAAACTTTGGTAATAATATATTTTCCTTTTAATTTATTTTTAAAAATACTATTGCGATAGCCGAAAGCCAGGGCCTTTTTTCGAAAAACTTTTACTTTTCCCGTAGCGATTTCGACCGCTTCGAGGCGATGAAACACATCTTTAATTTCTATCCCGTAGGCCCCGATGTTTTGCATGGGAGAAGCTCCTACCGTCCCCGGAATCAGCGATAAATTCTCCAGTCCACCCAGATCATTTTCCACGGCGTATAAGACCAGTTGATGCCAGTTGACACCTGCTCCTGCGGAAAGGTAAACCACTTTCTTAAAAGTACGTTCGACTTTTATTCCGGGAATGGACATTTTCAGGACGACGCCTTTTAAATTATTTAATAATAAAATATTCGAACCACCACCCAGTACGTAAAAGGGTTCCGTGATATCTTGCAAAACCTCCCGTAACTGCGCAACGGAATTTATTTCGATCAACTGATCGGCATACGCTTCGATGCCAAAAGTATTAAACGCTTGGAGTGATTTATTCATGTAAAAGATGTGGATAAGCGATTTCAAAACCCCAAAGTCCCTTTTTTACAGGAAGGGGTACCTGGTCCCCTTTATGAGCTTCTTGATAAATAGGTGTCTTGGTTGTTAGGCGGAGTACTACTCCGTTTCGAACGACAAAAGCATAATAGCCATCGGGATTTTCCTGCGGGATTCGACCGAATCTGCTTTCGTTAAAGCCTTCACTTTTAACAAATTCCACCGATTCTTCTTGTATTCCACTAAATGATAACAGTCGATTGCTCATGCTAAAAATAAGTGGTATCACTATAGCCCCTATCATCATCATTCCGAGACAGATTTGGAATTTACCAATGATCTCCTGGCTTTTGTGCTGCAATTTATAGCCAACGGCTAAACCGGCCATCAAACCAATGATTACGCCCATTATTATTAATTTGTTTCGGTTAAAAGTATTCGCATACCATGAAAACTCATTGACGTAAAGCAATATAAAAATAAAAAAACTGACTGCTCCGGCAGCTATTTTTTTGACATTATTTTTGGCAGATTCTGAAGTTGCGGACATGGTTACAAATTTAATAATAAAACGGAATTGTTGGGGATAGATACAGTTTATTAATGGGAATGGGAATGGGAATGGGAATGGGAATGGGAATGGGAATGGGAATGGGAATGGGAATGGGAATGGGAATGGGAATGGGAATTTTTCGTCACGGTCAAAACCCTATTATTCAGTTAATCCGCTATTTTAAAAAATAGGGTAAACTTCCGCACTGCGATTGAAGTGCTTTTTTAATAAAAAAATAAGAATGCGTGACAAATTAAGGGGAATAATAATTGCTGGTTAGCCAGTTGGCTATTGGCTTGTTGGCTTCATTCAAACGTAAAATACGTTAGAAGGGAGCCAACTGGCTAACCGGCCAACTAGCCAACTAACTTTAACACAACCCCGCAATTTGCCACACACTCAAAAAATAAAAAGGCAACGATGCCCGCGGGACAGACGAATTTCAATTTTCTTGTTGAAGTTGTTTACCATATTTTACAAAATATATAAATCCCGCTATGCCACCCACCGCTGAAAACAAAGCCAGCATCCAGAATACGTTTTGATGTCCGACGACGCCGGGAGAGGCTTCGAGTAAATAACCGATGAGCGGACCGGCAAATATATCGGGTGTATAGCCCACCAGGGAGACGAGGCCAACCGCCGTTCCGGTTAATACGAGGGGAATTTGTCCGGATTCCATCACCGCAAAATAAAGCGACCGCGCTGCGTATACCCCCGTGGCGACCACTAAAATTGATATAAAGAATAATCCGGTAGAAACATTAGAAATAAACCCCGTCGCAAACAGCAACGCTCCTGCGAAGGTAATCACAAAGCTAACCAGTAGCCAGAAAGTAGTGTGCGTCCGATCTGCCAAAATTCCGATGATTACGCCTACGACCGGACGTACAAATAAGAGGAAAGTGCCCACTTGAGCGGATTCAACCTGACTGTAGCCCATCACTTCATTGGCGTAAAGTGAAAGGATATCGGTAATTTTATAGCCTACATAAGCGCAGAGAATAATCAACATGAGTAACCATACCGATGGTAATTTTAATACCTGACCAATTTGACTTAAGGAAATTCTTTCCAACACTATTTTCTTTTCTTTTTCCCGATCTGTTTTCATAAAAATCCAAATCAGCCATCCTACCAGGGCTACGATTCCGGAAGAGATCAAAATGACCCGTTTGAAAGCGTAGCTACTTTCGGTGATCGAAGCCGTCTCCATCGAAGTAGTCAGAAAAACAGAAAAAACAAAAACGCCTAAGGTACCAAAGAGTGCTCCGACCAATCCACGTCCGCCATCTAAAAAACCAAAAGCTTTACCTTGATTGGCGGCACCTCCCCAAATTCGGGTCGCTTTGATCATCGGTGCCCAAAAAAGGAAAATAGTCGTAAATCCCCAGTATCCGTAGAGCATTTTTAAAATACCATAGGATGGGAAACTAGCATACACCAATCCGCCCAAAGCCGTTGACCATAAGGCAATGGCCATTAATTTTCCGGGGGGGTATTTATCTGCCAGCGGTCCACCAAACAGATAAGCGCCAAGCGCCACAATCCCGTACATAGAATAACAAAAGCCCAACTGTACATTGTCCAGACCAAAGGTTTGCAAAACGGTCGGTCGGAAAACCCGCGCCAAAACGAAGGGTAAAATGAAAACGGACTCACCAGCCAGAATTAATAAAAAGAGTAAATGCCAGGGAATTTTTTGTGACTTCATAGGATTGAGGGATCGTAGCAAGGTTAATGGGAGAAGATAATATTTTTTATCGGAGTTAAAAAAAGCCGATGCGTAGGAGGTTAAAGGAAGCTCGTTTAATCGAGCGGTTGGAGTATCGCAAAGGCCATATGCCGTTGGTTAGTAAACCAGTTAATCAGAAGCAAAGCATCGGAGAAAACATTTAGATTATAATCGTATAAAATGCGACTATTTATGATGATAAAAAAAATACCAAAAAAATATGATTTTTCCTTTGACAAGTAGATAAAGGAATCATATATTTGCATCGCTTTAGAAGAAAGGCACCTTGACAATTTGTCACTTGAAAAGGATCCGACCGACGCAAAACGAAGGCGTTTAACCTGGTTTTAATTTAAACCTCAGGTTAGACGGCCCCTTCGTCTATCGGTTAGGACGCCAGGTTTTCATCCTGGAAAGAGGGGTTCGACTCCCCTAGGGGCTGCTATAGCTTAAACCCTTGCAAATCAGTGATTTGTGAGGGTTTTTTATTTGTATTTTCTAATTTTTACTGGACTCCTTGAAAGGAAGAAGACGATCGAAGACTAGTAGACCACTACGTTTCCGTCTTTGACCCATTTGCCCCAGCGCTGATTATATCCGTGCACCTGATTGGTAGGTCTGCTATATCCATCGACTAAGGGATAACCGGCATTGATCCAGCTAAAAATACTACCGTATAAATTGTAGACGTGATTATATCCTGCTTTCTGCAGTTTTTCCCCGATTCGCTCGCTTCGATACCCAACGGAGCAATAGGTCAAGACCTTGGCATCTTTTGAAATATCCTCCTCCTCGAGTCGCTTTAGATCAAAATCATCATAGCCAACCCAGATCGCTCCTTCGATATGACTAACGTCGTATTCTCCCTTTTCACGGGTATCCAAAATCACATATTCGGAAGCATGGGCTTTCAATTCTTCCACACTGATATCGGTGACGCTGCCTTTGGCCATTTTGTCGGCCATGGTTTTAAATTCGGCTTCGGTAAATTGTCCGGCTACTTTAGGCGCGGTAGTGCATTGAAGAAAGGTGATAGCCAGGAGAAGGTACAGGTATTTTAGTTTCATGATGATTAATTAATAATTAATAATTTTTTAATGAATAATGCGCTGCTTTCATGTTTTGGTTAATTAATAATTAATAATCTTTTAATGAATAATGCGCTGCTTTCTTAATCACGTTAAAGCGCATTATTCATTATGCATTAACACATTATGCATTAATCTAAACCTCATTACTCTCCTTTCTTCAGGCCGTGCAATAGCTGTCCTTTAAAATCCTCCGGAAATGTTTCTACTCCGGGAAAACCTAACTTGATATCTTTTCCAGGGTGCGGAATATAGGCGGTGCCAAAAAGGTAATCCCAGACAGCAAGGGTGAGTCCAAAATTCACGCCCGTACGACGATCTTCTGGTAATTCGTAGGAATGGTGCCAGATGTGCATCTCCGGACTGTTAAAAATATATTTCATAATGCCTCCTAACAGCAAGGTACCTAATCCTGTAAAGACCAAAACCCATCCCATTTTCTGCCACCAGACCATCTCTAACATAATGGGAATATCCAATAAGCCATAAGCAGTCAACACGCCGAATAACGCTCCCAATAAGCCACCCGTTACGTATCCACTAATACTGATATTGGAGTGATTATAATGGCCCCAGATGAGGGTAAAGATATGGATAATGAAAAAGTCGTGCAGACCAATTCCCAGAAGGGCCAACGGTATATATTCCAATACCCGATAGACTATATTTTCCATCCAGTGAAAACGCAGGTGTGCCGCAAATCCCATTTCCTCTACCGAGTGGTGTACCTTGTGAAATTCCCAGAGTCGTTCTGACTTATGCAACAACCGATGGATCCACCATTGCACAAAATCCCGCACAACAAATCCAATTAATAAAATCGCCCATACCGGAAAATTCCGCATAGGGTTAATGGCTTGTAAATCAAAGCCTCCGGTCAATGCTTTGATCCCATCGTTAAATAAATTAACGACTACATCACTAGCCGCCTGGTAGATGACCAACGAAAAAATAAAGAAATTGAAAAACATGTAAAATCCATCCAGCCAGAAATCTTTTCGCAAGGTACGCTGCTCTTTTCGCCAGGGAATCACCACTTCCAACACCAAAAAAAAGAACGAAACCAACAGCAACCAATAAAAATAATTATGCCAGCTGGGATTGGTAATTTCCCGCCAGAGATAGCCTGCGTAACCAGTATAGGCATTGGTGATGATATCTATGTACTTCATAATTACTTTTCTAAAATTTCTATAACAAGCTTATTCAACTTCAATGGCAACTTCAATAGCAACCTCAATAGCAACCTCAATAGCAACCTCAATAAGAAAACCGTCAAATTCACAGCTGCTACCTAATTAATAATCAGGATCTCAAATTTTTTTACACCTGGCTTGCCAAGGCATACAGGCACAGGTTGAAGAGAAAATTGAATTTGAATTTGCCATTGAAATTGCTATTCCACTTCCTTCCAGCCATCGTAACCGCCTTTCAGGTTATATATTTTTTCAAAGCCTGCTTCTTCTAAAACAGAACAAGCCCGTGCACTTCTTCCTCCTTTTTTACAATAAACCAAATAAGTTTTGGATTTATCCAGTCTGTTTACTTCTGCTTTAAATGCTGGATCCTGAATATCCAAATCAAAAGCACCCGGTATTTTTCCTGCGGCAATCTCTGCGGGGGTTCGCACGTCCAGCACCATCGTATTGGGTTCCGACATTTTAGCCTTAAAAGCGGCGGCGTCCAAATCAACAATTCCACCCGCTGCCTGCGCATTGGTGGTAGAAGTCGACGGTCCGGAACTACAACTCAGCGCCAAAAACTGTACAACTAAAAATAAGAGAAGAAGGTTTTTCATGATAGGTATATTTTAATATATTTAACGGATATTTGACAAACAACGACATCCTAATCGACAAAGCTTTCGACCCATTCCATCCTTGCCTGTTTTAATTCTTTGAGTTTAGTTTCAAGGATTGTTTCTTTTTCTTCCAGTTGTTCCAGCTGTTTTAAAAGATCTGCTTCGAAACTGCGGGATTTTTGGATAAGGTTCCGCACTTGCAAATCCATGGCTACTTTGGTGATTGGATTATCAAGATAATAATCTACGACACCCAAAAAACTATTCAGGGGCAGTTCCGGTAATTGAGTGATCTCAATCTCTCCTAATTCCTTACGGTATCTCCTGGTCAACTTACGAATATTAGCAGTGATCATTTTTGCTTCCTGTAAATGCGCGTGTTTACCTGACTGTCCACTCAATTTTCTCAACAAATAACTAAGCACTCCTACCTTGGCTTTTCCACCCTGCCGGTACAGTTTTCCTAGTTCATTCAAGAGCTCCGTAACTGCCGTTATTGACTCACTGAGTCGTAAGAGTAGCTGTTCTTTTTCAGCAATCGAAGACGCCATTTCCGTTATCTTCTCTACTGTAGCTGGGTGCACAGTTTTGAGTAATTCCGCTTTCTCATCGATCTTTTTAAGATACGTTTCCCGTAGCTTTTTGTTTTCTTTTAGTTTTACCAAAAGGGTTTCCTGCTTTTCGGTCAACGTCAGAATAGCCTGGTAATTTTCTTTATTTTTCGGTAAGGCCGACAGATCATTTGTTACGTCGTTGTACGCCTTTAAAAGAGCTGCCCGCCCGTCGATTTTTCTGCGAAGGATGGCTAATCCCTGGTTGATTGCGTTTATATCCATTCTTGGATGGCTATTCGTTAATAGATTTTAAGTGTGAACAAATTAACCGATAAGTTATGACTGGATTTTTTTGAGCTATTCGGCTTTACAAAATCTCCTTGTCATATACTTACATATAATTTTGTCAAAGTACTTATTCTAAATTATTTTGTTCTGTAAACCTGATTGACAGGGTTAGTCCTGATCAAGAAGATTTACTAAACCCACTTCAATCGGTGAGGAGGTTTAGTAAACCTAAAAAAGCGTTTCCCCCGATCGAAGAAAACGCTTTTTTTATCAATTTCAAAATTATTAAAGCTTACGCCTCCAATACCTTCTGTACCAGATCTGCCGCCTCTTGTAAGAGGATCGCAGAGTGTACTTCCAGTCCGGATTCGTCGATAATTTTCTTGGCGATGTCCGCGTTTGTTCCTTGTAATCTAACGATAATCGGCACGGTGATGTTGCCCATATTTTTATACGCATCTACGACACCCTGTGCTACCCGATCGCAACGTACGATTCCACCAAAGATGTTAATCAGAATGGCTTTTACCGCTGGATCCCGCAAGATAATTCTAAACGCTTTTTCTACCCGGTCCGCATCCGCCGTACCTCCTACGTCGAGAAAGTTGGCTGGCTCTCCACCCGAAAGTTTAATAATATCCATTGTCGCCATGGCCAGTCCGGCACCGTTGACCATACAACCAACGTTACCGTCCAGATTTACATAATTCAACCCAAATCCTTTCGCTTCTACTTCCACCGGATCTTCTTCGTCCGTATCTCTCAGTTCCGCCAGATCAGGATGTCGGAACAAGGCATTTTCATCCAGAGAAACCTTACTATCAATCGCAATTACTTTATCCGTCCCGGTAACGATCACTGGATTAATTTCGAATAAACTCGCGTCACTACCGACGAATGCCTGATAAAGATTGTAAATAAATTTACGCATCTCCTTCAGTGCTGCACCCGACAAGCCCAGGTTAAAAGCAATCTTGTTTAACTGAAAAGTTTGCAGACCCAAGGTAGGATCGATATATTCCTTGTGCAATAATTGCGGCGTTTCTTCGGCTACTTTTTCAATATCCATTCCACCTTCCGTGGAGTAAATAATTACGTTACACTTACGCTCCCGATCCATTAGAATCGAAACGTACATTTCGCTGCATTCGTCAAAACTAGGAACGTAGCTGTCTTCGGTAATCAGCACTTTACGCACCAATTTACCTTCTCCTTCCAGTCCACCCGGCGTTTGGGGCGTTTTCAGCATCATCCCGATAATATCGTCCGAAAACTGACGTACCTCGTCCGCATTCTTGGCAACCTTTACACCACCACCTTTCCCACGTCCACCCGCGTGAATCTGCGCTTTGACCACCGCATACTCGGTACCGGTTTCCTTATTAAGGGTGTGATAAGCAGCAACTGCTTCGTCCACATTGGTGGCAACGATTCCTGCCGGAATCACAACGCCATACTTCTTAAGCAATTCTTTTGCCTGATATTCGTGTAAATTCATATTGAATTAGGTGTTAATATTTAATTATTAGACTTCTTGGCCACAAATGTAAGAGAATCCAGCATAAGTACCAAAATAGGTTGGGACATAATCTAAAAAATCCCTATTTTCGGCGTTTAATAAGGTGTTATTGGGTTTAGGTCAATGAAGACCTCTGCTCCATTGGGTATTTTTACCCGCAAATACCAATTTTCATGTTGTTTCTTAATTTAATCTCAAGCTTATGCCAGCAGACTTACTCGCAAATCTATTTACACTAATGATGCTGATCATGCTTCAGTTAGTGCTCGGTTTTGACAACCTGCTCTATATTTCTCTGGAATCCAAAAATGCACCACCGGATAAGCAGGCGTACGCCCGTAAGGTAGGAATTGCTTTGGCGGTTATTCTGCGGATCGTCTTGTTATTTGTTTTGATCAGTTTGATCGAAGCAGTTCAGGATCCAATCTTCAAACTGGATGTTGATAAAGTTATTTATGGTGATTTTAATGTACACAGTATTATCGTACTTCTGGGTGGAGTATTTATTATTTATACCGCTATCAAAGAAATATTTCATATGATGGCACTGGAAGAATCGCACGAAAATGAAAAAAAGACCAAACAAAAATCACTTGGTTCGGTCATCACGATGATTATTATCATGAACCTCGTATTCTCCTTCGACTCCATTTTGAGTGCGATGGCCCTGACGAATGTGTTCTGGGTAATGGCGACGGCGATCATCATCGGTGGACTGGTCATGATCTGGCTGGCAGACCGGGTTTCTGATTTTCTGGCTAAAAACCGGATGTACGAAGTGCTCGGCCTCTTTATTTTGTTTTTAGTGGGAATCATGCTGGTCTCCGAAGGTGGACATCTGGCGCACCTGAGTTTCTTCGGATATCCAATCGAACCGATGAGTAAGGCGACCTTCTACTTTGTAATCTTTATTTTAGTAGTGACGGATGTCGTACAGGGACGCTATCAGAAAAATCTATTGGCGATCAAGCGAAAGACGACGACGATTCCGTTGGACGAGGGGAAGGAGGTATCGTAGAATACTGGTTTACTAAATCTCCTCACCATTTGAAGAGGATTTGGTAAACCTAATATGATTTCTTAGTTTATTTAAGCTTACGCAAAAAATAACGCATCTATCCGGGTTGGGTAGATGCTTTGTTGTTTTGGGATTGCATTTAATATTCTTTTCGGTGAACACCTATTTTTTGAAAATAGTGGGTTGACGGGAATGATAGGGGTTATTTATGGATTAACCAATTTCAACAAAATAAGTTCTTTGGAAAGAAATTTCTAGGGACTATCCAAATAAGTGTGTCATTTGGCATCCCTCACCTTGTGTTCCTCCCTGATTCGGGAGGCAGGCCTAAAGGAAAGCTTCCGCGCTGACACACTTTAAGGGACACTCCTCCAATTGAAGAGCGCCAACCGTCAGCCAATCGTCCACCTACTGAAAGCCAAACACATCAAAAGGGAAAAAAGCCAATCGCCCACCCACCGAAAGCCCTCACCAATTGAAGAACCCGCGCCAGAAGAGAGCCAATCGTCCGCCTACCGAAAGCCAAACACGATAGCGGGAAAAAAGCCTATTGTCCACCCACCGAAAGCGCCATCAAATTCCCCAACCGATACAAAACCCTTGCCCCTACATTTCCATCCCATTCCTGACCACGACCACCGACTTCACAAAGATCAAAACCGATAATCCGGCGACCGCTCTCCACCACCCTTTTCAACAAATAAAAAGCCTCCGAAAGTTCCAGACCTCCCGGTACTGGCGTTCCTGTATTTGGACAGAGTTTCGGGTCCAGACCATCAATATCAAAACTAATGTACACCAGCGGAGGTAGTGCCGCAATGATCTCTTCTACCTGGTCCGCCCAGCGCCGCCCGTTGAATTGCTCCCGGCGTAATTGCTCTTCGTAAAATATTTGAATTCGTCCATCCGAGTCAGCGGCCAGTTGTACTTCCTGTTCACAACAATCACGGATACCGACCTGTACGAGTTTGGTAATTTGCGGAATGGCAAGCGCATTATAAAAAATACTGGCGTGGGAATAAACGAAGCCTTCGTAGGCGGGACGCAGATCGCAGTGCGCGTCGATTTGTAAAATGCCAAATGCTTCGTGACGTTCCCCGAGGGCCTGCAGGTATCCGAGCGGTACACTGTGTTCACCACCGAGGATACCGACAAGTTTACCAGCGTCCAGAAGTTCCGTCGCTTCTCTGTATACCCAGTTTCTCAGATATTCACAGGCCTGGTTTATTTCTTTTTGGATATCGTCCAGATGCGGAGATTCTTCGATGGTGTCTCCGAATTCCAGTTCTTCGATCAGTAGTTCGGCTTTGCCGCGTAGTTGATGGTTGAGTCGTAAAATTTCGGGGTTGGAGGGTTTTAAATAAAGACCGGTTTTCCAGGCGTCCGGAATTTCAGGATCGTACAAATCCAGTTGTGTAGAACATTCCAGGATATTTTCGGGCGCCGAGGCGGTCCCACGTCCATAACTGACGGTGAGATCCCAGGGGACAGACAGGAAAACAACGGAAGCCGTCTCTTCCGTAAAAGGTAGTCCAATAAAGTGGCCATTACGCAGCCCTACCCCATTGGGATCAAAATTGGCGATTTGTTCTGCTTTGGTCATACCGTAAAGGTAAGCAGAAAATTATTTTAAATAATAAAAATAAAGGTTTACTAGTACTAAAGGTTTACTAAACTTTACTAAGTGAACTACCCCGACCCAAGGGTACGGGGCATCAAAATCATCCCAAAAGGGAGTTTTGATTTTTCAGCGTTTCATCGCAATTTGCATCCTGTAAAGAATGACTTACAATCGCTCCACGCTTGTTTTCTACCGTCCCGGTAGAATATAGCTTTAAACCCTCACGGTGGATATTTTTCGCAGCGTTCAAATCCCGATCTATCATCCTACCACAACCCTGACACATAAATCTACGGTCTGATAAGCTTATTTCGTTTTTGTGACCACATTCATAATCCAACTTCGAGGACGCAAAGTAACGGCCAACCAGAATCGTGGATTTTCCATACCATTCACATTTATACTTTAGTTGTTCCTTAATTCTACCCCACGCAACATTAGAAATATGCTTCGCTAATTTGTGATTACGCAACATTCCTTGAACATTCAAATCTTCCATACAAATAACATCATAGTTTTCTACTAAATAACTCGTCATTTTATGTGTGTAGTCATTTCGAATATTTGAAATCTTACGATACAACCTGGCAACTTTCAACCTTTGTTTTTCACGTCGATTGCTGCCTTTGGTTTTACGACTTAAGTGCCGTTGTGCCTGTGCTAATTTCTTTTCGAATTCATTGATGGTTCTATGATTTTCAAAAGTCAGTCCGTCGCTTAGTGTAGCTAAGGTCGTCAAACCCAGATCAATGCCAACACTCTTTCCAGTTTTGGGAAGTGCATGAATTTCTGTTTCACATAAAATTGAAACATAGTGTTTTCCATCTGCGCTACGACTTAAAGTAGCACTGCGTATTTTGCCACTTATCCTGCGATGAAAACAGAT
>CALLPK010000084.1 GCA_938015415.1 uncultured Saprospiraceae bacterium | reverse complement strand
TATGAACCTTTTAGGTAAATTTACATACATGTTGCAAGACGTTTTTTATTGTTTGTGTAGGAACTCACAATTTAAAAAATTTTGCAACATTTTTTTATTCCCCTAGCTTTCTAGGGAATCCTATTTTAAAACAGCTTCATTTACTAATTCTACACTCCAACCCCTTTTTCTTCCGTATACCAGACAATCCATCGCAACTCACTATAACTACAGTCCATATTCATCTTACCTAACAGATCGTTAAATCCTTCGTAAGCAGCTACCTGATTTTTTGCGGCTACCAGTTGTTTAATACGCTCTTCTGATATTAATTCCGTTAGTTTAATTTTACCTGCTTTTAACCATTTGGTCATATGAGTTTCAATCGTTCCGACGGCCAGTCCTCTTTTCTCTGCAATGGCAGGAAGAGTCATTCCCTCCCGGAAAAATTCGAGCGTAATATCATAGGTCGCTCCTTTCTTTTTGGTGGTTTGAATCCGGGCAGATTTCCAATCGGGAAGATCCGTTTTCAGATGGTTTTTTTCCGCAGAACAAATTTTTTGATCGAAAAGACTTAAGCTATAAAGTTGTTCTATCTTTCGCCAAATTTCGTCGTAAAGCTTAACCGCCAGACTCAAATATTTTTTCACTTTTGCTTTATGTTGATTATCAGAAATATGCTGATGGAGCGGCTTGACCATTCCATCAAATAAAGTATTCGCAAAATAAACAATAGCCTTGTCTGATCGATCCAATAGATGATCCAGCATTTTATCGTCCGTCATACTTTGTGCCGACCAGTTCTGTAGATGCCTCTGAAATTCTAACGAAGTATCTTTCAATTTGAACAATACCGTATGTATTTCATCGATCACATCGGTATATTCTTTTTTTTCAGAAAATCCGCTTTTATCCACGTACTTTTTCCACTTTTGTAAATTGATTAATAGACTAAACAACTTAAATCGTCGCTGAATCCGATAAAGCGCATACGCCTTTTCCGCTACCGGCAGATTTTTTGCAATCGCCTCAGTCTCCGGAAAGCCTTCATAAAACCGTCTAATCCTTTGGTCAATAATTACGTGCTGCGCTTTGATCCTGGAAGTCATTATCAGACCTTTTAACGTCGTACACCGGCTCAGGGCCACGTAAGTTTGACCCGCCGCAAAACTACTCTCCAAATCCAGTTGCACCATCTCCAGGGTCAGTCCCTGACTTTTATGAACGGTAACGGCCCACGCTAGTCGTAAAGGAAATTGAGTAAAAGAACCCGTTACCTCTTGAGCTATTCCCCCACTATCATCCGTTCCGTATTTTATATTTTCCCAGCTAACTTTTTCAACCCAGCAGGTGGTTTGATCATCTTGAAACTTTATCTTTAATTTTTCCAGATCCGTATCATAACTTACTACTTCGGCTAGTTTGCCATTGTAATATCGCGCCTCCCGATCGTTGCGGATAAACATCACTTTTGCGCCTTTTTTAAGGATCATTTTTTCGGCTGCCGGATACGTCCATTCGTTAAATTTCCCCTGAACCTTCGCTTCAAAAACCAGCTTGGGGTTTTTAATTGCGTCTAGTTCCCGTTGGTTGACACGGTCTGCTTTACGGTTGTGCGTTGTTAATAAGATGGCATCACTTGTGTTTTCTTCCGTAGGGTTATAACGAGTGTTCAGTAATTCCAAATCCTCCGGGCGTGGCTTTCCGTCCCGGATATTATTTAGAACATTCAAAAAATCCTGATCCTTTTGCCGGTATACTTTTTTGAGTTCCAATGGAATCATTTTCGTCTGTTTCCAAACCAGAGAATCGAAAAAATAAGGTGTTTTATAATAGTCCTTAAAGGCCGACCATTCTGCGTCGTTCACCACTGGTGGCAACTGGTATAAATCGCCAACCATCACCACTTGTACTTCTCCGAAAGGCTGCGTACTTCCCCTTATATAACGCAGCGTAAAATCAATGGCATCCAGCAAGTCAGCCCGCACCATGCTGATCTCATCAATGACCAACATCTCCAGTTCCTGAATCAATCGCCGTTTATCTTCACTAACTTTTAGATGTTGTTTTAATAACGAACGAGTCGTATAGCCCTCTCCCATAAAGGAGGTATCTACTGGTAAAAAATTAGAAGGAGGCAATTGAAAAAAAGAATGGATGGTCACACCACCTGCATTGATGGCCGCTACTCCAGTCGGTGCAACGACGACGGTATTCTTATCCGTATCATTAATCACTTCCTGCAATAAGGTGGTCTTTCCAGAACCTGCCCGACCGGTTAAAAATACATGTTCCTTTGTATTGAGTAGATACTGCTTTGCCAGATCTCGCTCCGTATTCTGTTCTACGTTCATAATGAAATTTATTAATTGTTACAAATTACAAAAACTAAATTAAAAATAAGGAATGTTGAATATTGAAGGTCCAATATTGAATATTGATTGAAGCAGTTAGCAAGTCCTGCTTTTAGTCGATTGGAAAATATTAGCTTCATTAATAAAGCTGTGCTACAATCGAATTTTAATTGCTTTTTTATTCAAAAAAATTGCAAAATAACAACTGGTCTAATCTTATAAACGGACCCAGAAATCGATATTCTACATTTAATATTCATGTTTTCCTTTTCAGCCGTGCTTTTTCAAGATTTATTTTTGCAGTTATATGGCTCCGCTTGAAAATAGCAATTAGCTCATCACATTCTTCTAATAAAGCGTTCAATTGATTTTGATCCAAAAGTTTGAGACGTTTAATAATCGTTACCCCAACAAAAGTTTCTCGTAATTCTTTGAATACAATTTTTTTTTATGAATAAAATCTTTTCTACTCTCTGCATCGCATGCTTCGGCGTAGTTTAAAGCTGGAGATGTACCTGAACGAGTCAGTTGACCTTTCAGGTGTTTCCCAACTATTGTATTAGGGATATGATCCAAGACTTTAATTAAGTCAACACTAAAATCAATAAGCCTATCTTGTAAGTCGAATTTTAGCATGATTTTTTTGTTTAAAAAATTAAGAAAATGTTGAATATTGAAGGTCCAATATTGAATATTGATTGAAGCAGTTAGCAAGTCCTGCTTTTAGTCGATTGGAAAATATTAGCTTCATTAATAAAGCTGTGCTACAATCGAATTTTAATTACTTTTTTATTCAAAAAAATTGCAAAATAACAACTGATCTAATCTTATAAACGGACCCAGAAATCGATATTGAACTTTCGATATTCAATATCCCTCTACCCCGCCCAGCCTTCCCGGTCCAGACTTCGATAATTAATAGCCTCAGATAAATCCGCAATACTAATGTCTGCTCGTCCCGAAAGGTCCGCCGCCGTACGTGCTACTTTTAGAATTCGATCATAGGCTCGGGCAGACAATTGTAGTCGCTCCATCGCCTGCTTTAATAGTTCAACTCCTTCTGGTTTCAATTGACAAACATCCCGGACGATTCTTCCCGGCATCTGAGCATTACAATAGATATCGGGATGATCATTAAAACGTTTTGCCTGTATTTCCCGAGCTTCTATTACCCTGGTTGCAATTTCCTCACTCGTCACTTTAGAGCGTTTGTTACTACTCAATTCTTCGTAACTAACCGGCGTAACTTCTACGTGTAAATCAATCCGATCCAGCAGTGGTCCGGAAATTTTATTGACGTAACGCTGTACGACTCCCGGACCACAAACACAGTCTTTTTCCGGATGGTTGTGGTAGCCACAAGGACAGGGATTCATGGAAGCGATCAACATAAAACTGGCGGGATAATCTACCGTTATTTTAGCGCGGGAGATCGTGATGCGCCGTTCTTCCATAGGCTGACGCAAAACTTCCAGTACCGTCCTTTTAAACTCTGGTAGTTCATCTAAAAAAAGTACGCCATTATGGGCCAAAGAAATCTCGCCGGGTGAAGGATTCGATCCTCCCCCTACCAATCCGACGTCGCTGATCGTATGGTGGGGAGAGCGATAAGGACGAGTAGCAATCAGTGCGGTATTATCCGGTAATTGTCCTGCTACCGAATAGACCTTGGTCGTATCGAGAGCTTCGTGCAGACTGAGAGGCGGAAGGATCGTAGGCAATCGACGGGCCAGCATGGTCTTGCCTGCCCCCGGTGGTCCGATGAGGATCACATTATGTCCACCGGCAGCGGCTATCTCAAGGGCGCGTTTGATATTCTCCTGCCCTTTTACGTCGCTAAAGTCGATATCGTACTGATTATGTTCTACGGCGAAGCGGTCACGGGTATCTACTTCTGTAACATTTAGTGGCGCCGCACCATTAAAGAAATCGACTGCTTCTTGTAGATTATCAATTCCATGCACTTCAATCTCGCTGACAATCGCCGCTTCTTCAGCATTTTGCCGGGGTAGAATAATGCCTTTATACTTTTTGTTACGCGCCAAAATGGCGATTGGCAAAGCACCACGGATAGGACGTAAACCACCATCGAGGGCAAGTTCTCCCATGATTAAGTAATCTTTGAGTTGATCACCAATCATCATATTGGCCGCAGCCAGCATCCCCAAAGCAACGGGTAAATCATACGCAGATCCTTCTTTGGGGATATTGGCTGGCGCTAGATTAACTACCATTTTCAGGTGGGGCAGTTTGATGTTGATGTTACGAATAGCGGCTTCGATCCGATGAAATCCTTCTTTAACACTTTTATCAGGAAGACCGACCATAAACCAGAACTGCTTTCCAGTTTCCGGGATTCCACCAGCATTCACCTCAATGGTAATAGTTTGGGCATTGACTCCGGATACGGCTCCGGCAAAGGTTTTTGCGAGCATAATAGTTATCGTTCAAAATACCGAAAATCTATCCGGTAGGTTAGTAAGAAAAAAGGAAGCGATTTGCTCCTGTCCTTACTAAGATGCTCGACCTGCCAATATTCCATAAAAAAAAGTAAATTATTTTTCTTCGTCCATTTTTCCCGATACAAAGACCGATATTTCCTCCGCTACCTTTAAGCTAAGCATATAAATATTTTCGGTGACTTTTATAGGAATAATTTTTACTTTGGAGAAATCATTTTGAGCGAAAGCTCCCATTGTTAATACACAACAAAAACACAGCAGAAACGATTTGATAGATAGAAAGAGCTTTATATTTTAAAATTTTGATGAAAAAAATTGCGTTGTAAGTATATTAATCCCTTCTAAAATGTGAAAGAACTGCGTTTTGTTGGAAAAAAATGAAATATAACCTACTTTAATTGCAGTATAAAGGACGATTTTACCGTAAAGCTTGTTAAGTTTCTCTTAATCAGGGAAATAAAAGCAACTACGGTTTAAATTTTGGAGTAAAAAGGTTGTTACTCCTCTATTTCCAAACTTGGTTTACGGATACCGGAAATCGAGCTTCTGTAGGTAAAAAAACTAAACATGATCCGTTTATTCATCATCATAATTACCTGGAGTAGTATTTCTGTTACTGGAAATGCCTCAGACATCATTATGCGCAATAAGGCGGGTACGACCCTCAACCCGGTGCAGCTATTCCAGGACAGTACTTACGAATATCCAACCGGTAAATCATTTCTGGCCGGTCATCTTTTCGAAATTATCGGAGAGACAAAAAAAGAATACGAAGACGATTCTCAAAATCAAAAATTTAAATGGTATCAGGTCAAGACACCCGCCGGAGAATCAGGCTGGATTTATGGCGATGGTCTGGCGGTAATGGTCAAAGAATCATCAATTCCTGCACATCTGAAACATTTTCATAAACAAAAATTCAGTTTTGATAATGGTTTCGAAAACGCTACGGTATGGATCGCAGCCATTAAAGGACGGGATAATTTTCATAAACAAGATTACCTAAACCCTCCATACGCTGAAGAATATTTGGTCATCACTAATGATAATAATCGTTCGGTACACATAAATATTGGAGGTCTTAATGCCAGAGGAACTTATGAGCTCTCCAGTGCTACATTGAGTGATACCACGGGAGACGGTATTTCTGATTTTATTTTACAGATAAAAAGTAAAATGGTCGGAAAGTCAGCGGAAAACAGAAACCTAGTAATCTATTCTTTTCAGTCTGGTAATCTAAAGAAAATTTTTGAGGAATCGCTGAATCTTACTTATGACGACGACCTACCTTCTCCGGCTCTATTTAAACAGGTAGAAATCAGTGAAAAAGTTATTCGTGTGGCTTATCCAGATTATATTGATTGTAAAAATTATCAGCAACCTTATTCCACACAAGCGATCAGTCAGGAAATGGAACGGTGCATGGAATACGTAACTTATACGTTCCAATGGAATGAAGGACTGGATTTGTACCAGCCTATTTATGAAACAAGTCGAACACCGATCCTCGCAAAAATTAAATATGTAGGTCTTACGCTATTGAAGAAACCAGACCTTTATTCACAACGATACAAGAAATTAGATCCAAATGCTAATTTAATCATTATCAAACACCATGAAAGAAAAGCCCGTACGGGGCAGAAAAAGCATATGCTCACTTACTTCCTGGTGCAGGCACCAACCGGCGAGCAAGGGTATATCTTGGCAGATAAGGTGAATTTTCAACAGATGGAACACGCAGCCTTGCTGGAAAGATATTATTCGCATCCACCAACCGACAAGACCTACTGGAGCTCCAGCCAATCATTCGTCACCATTCGTTCGCTCCGCGATACTTCCGTCAGTCATAAGTAAATCATAGCCAACACCGTACCTCGAAGGTTAGGATAAGGTCGTCTTCCTCTTTAAATTATATCTTCACAGAAGGATAAATGTCCTTCCAACTGCCTGTCCGCTAGATTATTTAGATAACTTCCAGATATTACTGTCTGTAAGTCCTTTAGTTTTTTTATTTTTACCGTCTAAACTGCGGAAAAAGTTATTTATCCGCACTAATACTTATTTTTATTTTTCAAGTTATGGATTTAAAATCCCACGTTGACCTTAATAAATTACCTAAACACATCGCCGTGATTATGGATGGTAATGGACGTTGGGCTAAAGAGCACGGTAAACCCCGGGTATTTGGCCATCGCAACGGTGTGACGGCTGTAAGAGAAACAACCGAAGCGGCAGCGGAGTTAGGGGTTGAGTACTTAACACTTTATGCCTTTTCAACGGAAAATTGGAATCGCCCCCGCCTAGAAGTAAATGCCTTGATGTCTTTATTGGTAGAAACCCTACGCAATGAAATAAACACCTTGAACGAAAATAACATCCGACTGCAAGCAATCGGTGATTTAGAAAAATTACCTCCTAAAACACATAAAGCACTCCTGGAAGGTATTCAGAATACACAACACAACCAGCGAATGACCTTGGTACTGGCCCTTAACTACAGTGCCAAATGGGATATTCTAGAGGCCACTCGTAAAATCAGTGGCCTGGTAAAAGCCGGACAAATTGATGCTGAACATATTAACGAAGAACTTTTTTCCGCCTCTTTGAGCACTCACGGGATTCCCGATCCAGAATTATTGATTCGTACCAGTGGAGAGAGCAGGCTCAGTAATTTCTTACTTTGGCAAATTGCTTATTCCGAACTCTATTTTACCGATATTTTTTGGCCTGAATTCAATAAAGACGCCTTCTACCGAGCCATTATTGACTTTCAAAACCGGGAACGCCGATTTGGTAAAACCAGTGAACAACTCGGATAAAAAGTTTACTTAAAGAGCGTATTCGTTAAAATTTACTTACTCACCCAACGTTTTAGCCAATAATCCTGTCTTTTAAAGTACGTATCCCCTTTTTTAGGGCAATTCTTTTACAACAGCATTCTAAAAAGATCGTTACTTTTGTGTCGCTTATGAGAAAAATGATGAGCACTGTATGTAAATACCTCATCTTCAGAAATTTAGTAGCTTAATATGAAATATAAATACGCCTTTCCGTTTTTACTCTTAGTCTTTCTTTTCCCCTTTATAACGAATGCGCAATCCGATAGTCTGAATATTTTCGACTATTCTAATCCCGCGCAATTTGAAATTGGAGGAATAAAAGTTACGGGTGCCGAATTTAGTGATGAAAATTCACTAATTGCTATTACAGGTCTTAAAGTTGGGGACGAAGTCCGGGTACCCGGAACCGAAATCCCACAAGCGATTAAAGCACTCTGGAAACTGCGTCTCTTTACGGATGTACAGATTTATAAAGAAAAATCAGTCGGCGATATTATTTTTCTAGAAATCGCAGTTCAGGAAAGGCCTCGCTATATTCGACACTCTTTCAAGGGTGTTAAAAAATCTCGTCACGATGACTTGAACGGCATCATCAATCGTCATTTACTAAAAGGTAATATCGTTACCCCCAATGCAGTAGTAAATGCGAAAAATGGTATCCGCGAATATTTTGTTGAAAAAGGTAATCTGGACGCAGAAGTTACCGTAACAGAAAGTCCAGACGAAAAAAATGTCAACGCCGTAAAATTGTTGTTTGAAGTAGATAAAAAAGAGCGGATCAAAATTCAAGACATCACCTTCACGGGCAACAATAGTATTAAAGACCGTAAGTTACGTAAGATGATGAAAGGTACCCGCCGTAAGCGCCGGATCTTTTCTTCTTCTAAACTGATTAAAGAAGATTACGCTGATGATAAAAAAGCCATCGTCAATTATTATAATAACCTTGGGTTCAGAGATGCCCGAATTCTTAATGATAGTATCTGGCGAAACGAGAAAGGCCGTCTGATGATCAATATCGATGTTCTGGAAGGTAACCAGTATTACTTCCGTAACATTGCCTGGAAAGGAAATTCTATCTATAAAACAGATCAATTACGCAGCGTTCTCGGCATCGAAAAAGGAGATATCTACAGCCAGGAATTACTGGACACCCGTCTATCTTTTAGTCAGGACGGTCGGGATATCAGTACTTTATATCTGGATAACGGATACCTGTTTTTTCGGGTAGACCCCGTAGAAACGGCCATCGTTGGCGATTCCATTGATTTGGAAATTAGGATTTACGAAGGGCCACAAGCGACCATTGACCGGGTGGTCATCAATGGAAACGATCGTACGCACGAACATGTCATTCGTCGGGCCGTAAGAACGCGTCCCGGTGCCAAATTTAGTCGTTCAGATATCATTCGTTCCCAGCGGGAAATTATCAACCTTGGCTATTTCAATCCAGAAACGATGGATATCCAAACGCCTGTTAATCCCGATAGAGGAACCGTTGACATCATCTATACAGTAGAAGAAAAACCATCAGATCAATTAGAACTTTCTGCGGGATGGGCAGGCCAGGGTCGTGGTGTGATCGGTACCTTAGGGGTATCTTTCAATAATTTTTCCATCAGAAATATCTTTAATAAAGAAGCTTGGAATCCACTTCCACAAGGAGACGGACAACGTTTATCCCTACGGGCACAAACCAGTGGAGCTTTCTTCCAATCCTATAACATCTCTTTTACGGAGCCATGGCTGGGCGGTAAAAAACCAACTTCCCTCACCGTATCCGGATTCTTTAATCGTCTTACCAATGGTAATGATCCCCGTAGTCAATTTTTTGGTGGCTTTAACATTTTAGGAGGATCGATCGGTTTGGGTACTCGTTTAAAATGGCCAGATGATAACTTTATTTTATCTGGTACGATTAATTTACAAAGACTCTCTCTTAACAACTATACTCAGGGTGGTTTCCGGTTACCTGATGGTACCAGATTGATTGATGGCAATTATAATAATTTCAGTCTTAATATAACGCTGGCACGTAACACAATTAACAATCCAATTTACCCAATTGAAGGATCAAGAATTTCGTTATCTTTCCAGCCAACTATTCCTTATTCGCTCTTCAGCAATAAGGATTACGCCAGTCTGGAACCAGAAGAAAGATTTAAATTTTTGGAATACCATAAATGGCGATTCAACGCTGAGTGGTTTGCGCCTCTTGTCAATGATAAATTGATCTTACGAGTTGCCGCTAAAGTTGGTATTATTGGTGCTTATAATCAAGATATTGGACTCTCACCCTTTGAGCAATTTCAGTTAGGGGGAGATGGATTATCTCAGCAAACGGGTAATTTCTACAATGGAGTAGACCTGATCTCCTTACGGGGTTATGAAGTCCGACAGTTAAGTGCTAATGTTGATAAAACCGGACAAACTACACCTGCGCCCATTTTTGATAAATTTACCGTAGAACTAAGATATCCTTTATCGCTTAACCCAAGTGCAACAATCTTCTTCTTAGCTTTTGCCGAAGGAGGAAACTCGTGGAGTTCCTTCCGTGATTTTAATCCTTTTGATACCAAACGTTCGGTTGGAGCAGGATTACGAGTTTTCTTACCAATGTTCGGAACACTTGGCTTTGATTATGGTCTTGGTTTTGATAAGTCACTTCAAGAGCAGGGAGGCGGACAGGGTTCAGTATTTGAACGCTTTGGAGCTTTCAATATCATCCTTGGATTTGAGCCGGAATAACAACTGACCGCCCCGAAGGGTGGCGTATGATAATACGCCAAGGCAGGCTGTACAAAAAACCCCTTGTCAAGTTAAGAAAGCAGGAATAAAAATATTATATTTATGATTAAGATATAATATTTACCATGAGGACAAAAAATGGAAAAAGTAGGGAAGAGATTTTGCTCTTTCCTCCAAGT
>CALLPK010000083.1 GCA_938015415.1 uncultured Saprospiraceae bacterium | reverse complement strand
GACCAGCATCGGTTTTGGAATTTTTCTTGATATTAAAATAACAAACAGAATTTTATACCGCTCTTCTAAAAATAGCCTTTTTAGTAGGGGTTTTTAGAGCAGGCTCAACGATTCAACGATTCAACGATTCAACGATTCAACGATTCAACGATTCAACGATTCAACGATTCAACAAGCGAAGCGATTCAACGATTCAACAAGCGAAGCGCCTCAACAAATTCAACATTTCAACAAAAAAATGAACGCCACAAAAAAATCCACCGACATCTGCTACGTTATCTCCCACGGCTTTGCTGCGCGGATGATCCTGCAGACGGGACTCGTGGAGCGCTTGGCCGCCGCCGGTAAATCGGTTGCGATTATCACCCCCGATGCCGCGGACGACAATCTTGCGATACTCAAAAAAAATCCACTCATCAAAGTATACAATGCCGATATCAAACTTACCATCTGGGACGATGATTACGGTGTCAAGCGACGCTATTATTTAGAAGATATCCGGAGCAATCCGGTTTTTTGGGAAAAGCATATTTACGATATTTTATACACCAAATCCAAACATCCCTGGAAGCGGATAAGACCGTTTATTTACTATCCGATTTACAAGATGATTCCCCACTTCCCGAGTATCCGTCAGCGATTTCGCGCCACCGAAGGAAGTTATTTGAAAGATGCTAAAGCAACCCAACTGCTGGAAGAAATTAATCCAAAACTAGTCGTATCTACCTATCCGATTAATTATCTGGAATCAAAATTTTTGTACGCTGCCAAAGAAGCCGGTATGGCCACGTTGATTCATCTACTGAGTTGGGACAATATCACCAGTAAAGGAATTTTTCCGGTCATTCCGGATCATTTTATTGCCTGGGGGGAAGTGATGTACGAAGAACTAAAAGCGTACTACGGAGTAAACGAAGAACAAGTCCACGTCTGTGGTGTACCGCATTTTGATCAGCATGTTCAGATTAAAGGTACGGATGGATATAAAGAAATTTTGCGGGCGTTATCACTCAATCCGGAGGCGCCGTATCTATTTGTCGCCATGAGTGCGCCGCGTTTTGCGCCCCACGAAATTGACATTGTGGAGTGGCTGGCGAAGGGCGTAAAAGAAAATATTTTTGGTGCTGATTTACAACTCGTCATCCGCCCTCACCCGCAAAACGTACAAGGTTCGCTAGGCGATAAAAGCTGGCTTAAAAGACTGGATCGACTGAACAACGAACGTGTGCGTATAGATTATCCGCAGCTCGTCAAAAGTAAGGTGCGCTGGAGTATGCAGAAAAAAGATATGGTGCGATTGTCGAGTTTACTGGCGGGATGCAGCGTCTGTCTGAACTCAGGTTCTACCGTTTCCATTGATGCACTCATGATGGATAAACCCGTGATTATGACTTCTTTTGACGGAGACAAAAAATTATATTACTGGAAATCTGCGCGACGACTAGTAGATTATATTCATTTAAAGAAATTTACAGAAATGGGTGGAGCCAACGTGGTACGAAATTACGAGGAATTAACCACTGAACTAAAAAAATACATCGAAACACCGGACCACGACCTGGCGCGGCGGCAACAGGCGCTCAGGAGAGAATGCCACCAAAATGATGGCGAATCTACCACCCGGGTAATCGAAGCTTTGGAACTGATTTTAGAAAAGACGCCGACTGTTTATGTATAATAATCGATCCATACAAGTAAAATTTGATCAGATACTCTACGTACTGTTTTGTCTCTTTGCCTTTTCGATATCTTTCGAATTGGTTCTGGAAAAGCTGTTCTATATCGATACGATATTCAAGCCATTCAGAGTACTTTCTTTAGCGATTATTGGAATCTATTTGGTGCGCACTTTGCGCAATGGAATTACGCTAAACACAGGAGATAAAGAAGATGTTTTTCTATATTTGATTTTTATTTACGGCGTAATGGCTTCTTGTGTTCAGGTGGTAGCTGGGTTATTTGACTTTGGTCTTTTTTACAATGATTTGTTTTTGACGGGATTATTGGCGCTTACTTATTTTATTTATAAAGCGGTTTCTGTTACCAAAAAGCAGGCACTGCGGATCCTCTATTTTTTCTTTTTGGGAGTGGTGATCAATGCCGGATATATTCTTTACCTTTCTGTTTTTAAATTTGAGGTGGGCCGGGCATCCGGCTTTATTGATAATCCAAATTATGCGGCGTTAGGACTGGTAGCTGGAATGGCTTTTATATTGATAAAAAATGATTTTGGGTCGCAGCTTTGGCGGAAAATCTTGAATATCGGGACATTACTTTTTCTTGCTTATATTTTTATTCTAACGGGAAGTAGAACGGGACTCGTCATTTTTATATTGGTGCTGACCTTTCTTTTTATTTTTTCTTCCTTTCGTCGAAAGCTATTGCTAGTGTCTATTTCTTTGCTCATCGGCTTTCAATTATTGTCCTCCGATGTCCAACGGGTTTTATTGTTTGGTAACAATCTGGTACTGGTTAGTCGGGTTAATAAAAAGCTCAAAGAGGATACCGAAGATGTTCGCTTTATTATCTGGCGTGGCTTGTTTAGAGCCCTGGAAGATCGGGGATATCTGGGAATGGGCATCGGACAGTTTAAGTCCAATTTTCCAGAATACTACGGAGAAGAATCCAATAAATTAATTTTGGAAATTGTCAATCGTGGTTATTATCTCTCCTTACATAATGATTACCTGGCTATTTTGGCAGACTATGGTTTACCGGGTTTATTATTTTATTTTGTCTTTCTGTATATCGCTTTTAAAAAATTAGCGCTGCGGTTACTTTATCACGGAGCAGAAGGGAAGGGGCAACAATTTTTATACAGATACACGCTGACGATGCTGGTCTGTTTAATCATATTTGGTCTTTCGGCAGAAAATTTTCAGCATCAGCTGTATTGGTTTTTACTAATGGTTTCGACTAAAAATTATTAACTTCTATTTTGGATAAAACAATTTTTTTAAATAAAGATATTGAAGTGCTGGTCGTTTCTTTTGGCGGCGTTGGAACTACCTTTCTGATGGAAGCGATTACCCCATTTCGCCTTACCAATCGGTCAGACAATGGAGATGGATACAAGCATTTTCCGATACCACCACTTTCTTCCCGAGAAAACCTCAAGGCAATTTATGTTTGTGGAGATCCGGTGTTAGCAGCGGTTTCTTTATTCCGCAGAGGCTACCATCAAACGCAGTCTCATGTCAATGCGAAGTTTCAAAATTTTGATTATCTCATACCCGCAAGTAAGTCATTGGATGATTATGCGGCAGAACGAAAAGATGGGTTATATTTTTCCACGCATTTTAAAAACTGGTCAGCGGGCTCTGGTCAATATCCAGTTTTATTTTTAAAATACGATGCTATTTATGATTCACTGGAGACCATTCGATCTTTTCTTGATATTCCTGCTGCGTTCGTTGATCAGTTTCAAAAAAAACAGGTACGAAAATCAAAACTAAGCGATTTATCCAAAAATACAGTACAGGGATTAGAGGAAATGTACGGCGAACTGCAGAAAGAAATTGCTCAGCAGACCGGTAGTTTTATTATTGAAAAAAACGAGAATCAAAAAAAATATTATCACCAGCAGGCTTACCGTAATGCGCTAAAGGAAGCCTTTTTTAAAAAATATCCATTGTTGCGAAAAGTGAAAAATAAACTAACTAAACTATGATCATCACCCGTTTAAAAGGAGGGATGGGCAACCAGATGTTTCAGTACGCGATGGCCCTCAGCGTTGCCCAAAAACTGGACGTAGAACTAAAGATAGATCTTTGCGCCCTCCTGGATCGTAGTCGGGGTGATTTTGTTTACCGAAATTATGACCTCTCTATTTTTGCGGTGCCACCCAACTTTGTCCATTCGGAAGCCATGCTCCAGCGGCTGAGCAAATTTAAATCTTCCAGTATTACTAAATTCTTTCGAAACCGGGTCAACCGTGGTCGCCAACACGTCAAAGAAACAGCATTTCAGTATGATCCAAAATATAAAAACGAAGCAGTTGACAACACCATTTTTGAAGGCTGGTTTCAAAGTCACCGCTATTTTTCGGATATTGCTCCACTGATCAGGCAACGTTTTACATTCAAAAAACCGATCTTACAAAAGTCTCAGGGTTTATTAGAAAAAATTCAAAATGCGAACGCAGTCTGCCTCAATGTTCGCCGCACCGATTTCCTCAAAGTAGATACCCTCAATGCCACCAATCTGGACTACTTCCTCAAAGCTGCTAAACGGATGGCCGAACAGACTGAAAAATCTGAATTTTTTGTTTTCTCCGACGATGTAGCATGGTGTCGCGAAAACATTTTACTGGACTATCCGGTCACCGTGGTGGACCACGAGCACAAAGGGGAGAAGTTTGGCAACTACCTTCAACTGATGATCGCCTGCCGTCATTTTATTATACCCAATAGCTCTTTTGCCTGGTGGGCCGTTTGGCTCAATGACCACGCAGAAAAAATAGTGATCGCTCCAAAAAACTGGTTCACCGATCCTACTATTGATACCAGCGACCTGGTGATGGATACTTGGCTAAGAATTTAGAAAAAATCAATCCAAACACCCTGATTTATACGTAAATAGTGGCATAACAACATTCTACTTTCACAATCTCTGCTATTCCTATGAAAAAGCTTTTAGTTACGGGTTCATCGGGCCTGATTGGTTCTGAGGTCGTTCGGTATTTTAACCACCTGGGATGGAAAATCATCGGTGTGGATAATAATATGCGGGCTGATTTTTTTGGCCCCAGAGGAGATACTCGTTGGGTGCAGGCGCGCCTTGAAGAAGAATGTACTTATTTTGAACATTTTGAATTGGATATCCGCAACCGGACCGAGGTCCTGGCTATGATCGAAGGGATTCGTCCCGACTATATTTGTCACACCGCTGCGCAGCCCAGCCACGATTTGGCCGCCAGTCGCCCCTTCGATGATTTTGATGTCAATGCTGTTGGAACGCTCAATTTGCTGGAAGCTGCCCGCCGCTATTGTCCCGAATCTCCCTTCGTGCACATGAGTACCAATAAAGTATACGGTGATGGTCCTAACTTTTTGGAACTAACCGAAAAAGAAACCCGCTACGATTTTGCAGACCGGGAATATTACAATGGTATCCAGGAAAATTTTTCTATCGATCAGTGTAAACACTCCCTCTTCGGTGCTTCCAAAGTTGCCGGAGATATCATGGTACAGGAATACGGAAAATATTTTAACATGCCCACTTGTGCCCTGCGCGGAGGCTGCCTGACCGGACCCAATCACTCTGGTGTAGAACTACACGGTTTTTTGAGTTACTTGATTAAAGTTAATTTGGAAGAACGGGAATATACTGTTTTTGGATATAAAGGAAAGCAGGTTCGAGATAATATTCACTCCTATGATGTCGCCCGTTTTGTTCATGCCTTTTTTGAAAATCCAAGAGCGGGAGAAGTCTATAATATCGGTGGGGGACGGGAGAATTCAACTTCTATTCTCGAAGCATTTCATCGGATTGAAAATATCAGTGGTAAAAAAATGCGCTACACTTATAGTGATAAAAATAGAATCGGAGATCATATCTGTTATATTTCCAACCTGGACAAAATGAAAGCGCATTATCCGGGCTGGGAAATTACCAAAAATCTGCAGGATGTTTTTGAAGAAATTGCAGAAAGCTGGGAAAAAAGGCTGGTCTTATGAAAATACTACTCGTAAGCTGGAGTACTTTACCCAACAAAGGCGGGTCTAGTATCATCGTTGAAAATCTGGCGAAGAATTTTAAAAAAGAAGAACTGGTCGTTTTAGGTAGTAAAACTTTCTTTCAGGATACCGACATGGACCGATCAGCCGACGGGCCAGTTTTTGAATACTTCGTCAGTGAAATGTATTTTATGGGACGAGGTTATAAGTATTTTAACTGGTTTAGAAAATGGCGTTTTCGACCCCTGATCAATCGGATTAAATCCATCATTGAACAACAGAACATAACGTACGTCATTGGCGTATATCCCAATCCTTTTTATTGTCACGCCGCTTGTATCGCCGCTCGTGAATCAGGCGTTTCGTTTAGTTCTTATTTTCATAACACTTACACGGAAAACGTAGCCATCACAGATCCCAACGCAACTACTATTCAGCAGGAGATCTTTGATCAGTCAGAATACATTTTTGTGATGAGTGATGGAATGAAACGGTTTTACGAACAAAAATATCAGCTGAATAAATTCCGGTCGTTGATTCACACCTTTAATAAATATCCGGAAAATCCTCCCTTTAAAGGAATCATCAATGCGCAATCTCCGTATTGCAAATTGGTAGCTATTGGTAATTTTAACGAATCCAATATGGATGCGACCCTGCGTTTTGCGGCTGCGATTCATCAACATAAAAAATATAAATTAAGCCTCTTTACCCACGTTCCAAAAATCCTGTTAAAAAAACGGGGAATGGATTTAACGAACGTCGAGCACCAGGGATTCGTTGATCCGGATCAGGTGCACGAGGTGTTACAGCAATATGATATCTGTGTCTTGACCCACGGATTTACCGGTGGTTACGGTGTTATTGAATATGAAACTATTTTTCCAACCCGGATGATTCCACTGCTGCTTTCGGGCAAACCGATCATTGCACATTCTCCGGAGGGCTCTTTTTTAAATGCTTTTATTAAAGAAAATCATTGCGCACTCCTGGTGGATCAACCCTCGAAAAATGCGATTTTAAAAGCCCTTGATCAGTTAAGTAACGATCCGGAACTACAGAAAGCTTTAGTGGAGGCGAGTAAAAAGACGGCAGAAAAATTTTATGGGCCGGAGGTAGTAAAAAAATGGAAAGCTACTCTGGCAAGTAATCAAAGAAGTCACGATGAGGTTAACGTATAAAAGCGGATGGTACAAAATAGGGTCGGTACTCCGGTACCTGCTGGTTCGCATTCGTTATCCGCGTAGATTCCGTTGTTCCCAATTATCTATGATTGGAACAGACTGTGGCATTCATGTTTTTCCGGCAGGCAGTCTTGGTTGCGCGGGAAGGATCATTGTCGACGATCATGTCATGCTTTACGCCAAAGGGATTTTACGAATTGGTAAACAGTTTGGAATAAATAAATTTAGTAGAATCGTAGCCCACGAAAAAATTGAAATAGGAGACCACGTCACGATCGGACAGATGGTGAGTATCCTGGACCACGATCACCAGTACAAGATGAAAGATGGTAAACTGGAACTTGATGGCTATTTAACCGCTCCTATAAAAATTGGAAATAATATCTGGATCGGTGATAAATGTACCATCCTGAAAGGGGTGACGATTGGAGACAATGTAGTCATCGGTGCCAATACCCTGGTTCATAAAGATGTTCCGGCCGGCGTAGTGATCGGCGGTGTACCTTTCAAAATTTTAAAAAATATCTGATCTTTATGTGTGGTATCTGTGGCATCATTGACTGGAAAACTACCTTCTCCGATTCGGATCGGCAGGGTACAGTCCATGCCATGAATACCGCGCTTACCCACCGTGGCCCGGATGACGCAGGGAGTCTTTCTCACGGAGTCGGGAGTCTGGCCATGCGTCGTCTGTCCATCATTGACCGGCAAGGTGGACATCAGCCCATCTATAATGAAACCAAAGATATCGTAGTCGTTTTTAACGGAGAAATTTATAATTATCCGGAACTTAAAAATATGCTGTTAGAAAAAGGACATCGGTTTCGCACCAACGCGGATACGGAGGTACTGGTGCACTTATACGAATCCTTCGGAACCAATATGCTGGATATGCTCAGTGGTATGTTTAGCTTTTGTATTTATGATCAAAAAAAGCAAACCTACTTTCTGGCGCGGGATTCCTTCGGCGAAAAGCCATTGTATTATTATTGGGATGGCCAGACATTTTCTTTTTCCAGTGAGATAAAATCGTTGTTAGAAAATAAAAA
>CALLPK010000082.1 GCA_938015415.1 uncultured Saprospiraceae bacterium | reverse complement strand
GAGGTATCGGTTAAAGATGAAAATGGTTGTGCTGCGGATTTGAAATTTGATCTAAAAAACAAGCAAATTCCGGAGTTGACTGCTGCTACTTTGCAGAAAGGGCAGACTATGCGACTGGATAAATTATTTTTCAAAGCGGATAGCTCAAGTATTGAACCTAGCTCCTTACCGACGATGGAGGAGTTGTACGAATTTCTTACGGAAAATGGCTCGGTAGCCATCGAAATTGGGGGACATACCAACAACATCCCTCCGCACGAATTTTGTGATCGTTTGTCGGAAGAACGCGCCAAGGCGGTCGCTGATTATTTGGTCGGTAAAGGAATTGATCCCCGCCGGGTGCTCTACAAAGGCTACGGAAAACGGAAACCTAAATATACCAACAAGACCAAAGACGGACGAAGGAAGAACCAACGGGTGGAGGTCAAGGTGTTGTCGATTTAGGCGGATTGTCTTGACTAATTCTTAATATTTAAATACTTCGTTTTTTGTTATGAAAAACGAAGTATTTATTTTTACTTGTTATTTTTTTACTAAAAACAAACCCTTTTCATTCTTCTTAAATAACAACAACTCTCTTCCCGATTTCCCCCAAATTTTCCCTACATTTACCTTTCATCATAAATGTAGTATTCCATGAGATTCCAATTATTTTTTCTCCTTCTGACCATTATTTTAACAACAAGTTTTGAGGCCAGCGCGCAGACACCCGACACCTCCGTCTACAGCGCTTTGGAGTACCGACTCGTTGGCCCCTTCCGTGGTGGACGTAGTGCAGCGGTTACTGGTGTACCTGGACAACCCGACCTTTTCTATATGGGAAGCACGGGCGGTGGTGTTTGGCGAACTACCAACGGGGGAAAAGAATGGGAGAATATTTCTGATGGATTTTTTGGTGGGAGTATCGGTGCGGTCGAAGTAGCGAAAAGTGATCCAAATGTGATCTACGTCGGCGGGGGAGAGAAGACCCTGCGGGGCAATGTCTCTTCCGGTTATGGTATCTGGAAAACGGTAGATGCCGGAAAAACCTGGCAATCCATGGGACTGAAAAATAGTCGTCACGTGCCCCGGATTCGGGTCCATCCTACCAATGCTGATATCGTCTACGCGGGCGTACTCGGCAATATTTACCAGTCCTCCAAAGAACGGGGCGTCTATAAAAGTACGGACGGTGGAAAGACCTGGCGACAAACGCTATTTAGCAACGCGGACGCCGGAGTCGTAGATTTGATGATCGATCCTAATAACTTCCGGGTACTTTACGCGACTACCTGGAACGCTCGTCGTACCCCGTATAGTTTTAGTTCCGGAGGAGATGGATCGGCGTTGTGGAAAAGTACCGACGAAGGAGAAACCTGGAAAGAGATTTCTAAAAACGAAGGCTTCGCAAAGGGAACTTTGGGGATCATGGGAATTACGGTATCTCCCGTCAACAGTAACCGATTATATGCGATGGTAGAAAATGAAAAAGCGGGTGGTCTTTATACTTCTATGGACGGAGGTAGCAAATGGAAAAAGGTAAACGACGAGCGTAAATTGCGACAGCGAGCCTGGTATTACACCCGGTTATACGCGGACACCAAAGACGAAAACACGATTTATGTTTTAAATGTAAGATATCATAAGTCTACTAACGGTGGAAAATCGTTTAGTACCTACAACGCACCGCATGGTGACCACCACGACTTATGGATTGCACCCGAAGATCCCAACCGGATGATCATCGGTGACGATGGAGGCGCACAGGTTACTTACGACGGTGGACGGAGCTGGAGTACTTACTACAATCAACCAACTGCACAGTTTTATCGGGTCACGACAGATAATGGTTTTCCGTACCGGATCTACGTTGCGCAACAGGATAATAGTACGCTTCGCATTCGTCATCGCAGTGAAGGAGGAAGTATTTCTGAGTCAGACTGGGAAAGAACCGCCGGTGGAGAAAGTGCGCATATTGCGGTTGATCCGGAAAATAATGAGATTGTTTACGGAGGAAGTTACGACGGTTTTCTAACCCGTAAAAATCACGAAAAAAACACTACTCGTTCCATTTCAGTTTGGCCGGATAATCCGATGGGACACGGGGTGGAAGATATGAAATACCGGTTTCAGTGGAATTTTCCCATTATTTTTAGCAAGCATAACCCAGATCGATTATATACTTTTTCACAACATGTGCACGTGAGTGAAAATGAAGGTCAATCCTGGAAAGTGATCAGTCCTGATTTGACCAGAAATGATTCTTTAAAAATGAAATCTTCCGGTGGACCGATTACGCAGGACAATACTTCGGTAGAATATTACTGTACTATTTTTGCGGCGGCGGAGTCACCGCTCAAGGAAGGTCTTCTATGGGTAGGAAGTGATGACGGCCTGATTCATATCAGTCGGGATGGCGGTGCCAACTGGGAAAATGTGACGCCCAAAGGTATGCCAGAATGGATGATGATTAATAGTATTGAACCAGGTTTTTACGACGAAGGCACGGCCTACGTGGCGGGTACCCGTTACAAGTCTGGTGATTTTAAACCTTATATTTATAAAACGACCGATTACGGAAAAAACTGGAAAAAAATGACCAACGGGATTCCGGCGGAGCATTTTACGAGAGTCGTCCGGGAGGATCCAAAACACCAGGGGATTCTTTATGCTGGAACAGAAACGGGGATGTATATCAGTTTTGATGAGGGGAATAACTGGCGTTCTTTTCAATTAAATTTACCGATTGTGCCGATTACGGATTTGACAATTAAAGATAATAATTTGATTGTCGCTACGCAGGGAAGAAGTCTGTGGATAATTGACGATTTGAGTTTATTACATCAGTCCACTTCCGTGGTAAAAAATACCAATCACCTTTTTAAACCAAAAGATGCCTACCGGATGGGTGGACGAGCCCGATCCCAAAAAAGTCTGACGGAAGGTGAAAATCATCCAAGCGGTGTCATGACCTATTTTAATATTAAAGATTTTGATGCTAAAAAAGACACCATCGTGTTGACCTATCTTAATCCGGGTGGTGATACGCTTCAGATGTACAGCACGCACGCCAAAGAAAAAAAGGATTCTCTGGCAATTAAAAAAGGAGGTAACTTATTTAACTGGAATACCCGGATTGATGGGGCTGAATCACTGAAGGGAATGATTCTCTGGTGGGCTAACCTCAACGGACCAAAAGTAGTGCCCGGCGATTATCAGGTAACGCTAGATGTTAACGGACAACAACAAACGCAGCCGTTTAAAATTTTACCTAATCCAAACGCCGAAGCGACCGTAGCGGATATGCAAAAGCAATATGATTTTATTTCGGATATTAACAAAACGGTGGATCGGGCGCACCAGAGTATTCGGAAAATAAGGAAAATTAACAAGCAGCTAAAGACTTTTGAAACGCAGTACAAAGAGGATGAACGAACCACCGAGCTGCGGGAGAAAGCAAAAAATATGCGGGAGTCTTTTGGCAATATTGAAAAAGAATTGTATCAAACAAAAAATCGGTCGGGACAGGATCCGCTTAACTTTCCTATCCGTCTGACCAATAAATTAGGGCACCTCAATAGTCTGGTAGGAATGGGAGACTTCGGACCGACGGATCAGGATGTTGCCGTAAAGGAGCAACTCTCCGCCGCCATTAAAACACAACTCACAGCTTTTGATCAAATGCTGGACGACGAAGTCGCTCAATTTAATAAAGCGTTCAATCAACTGCAATTAGAATATTTATTTGTAGACTGAAAAAATAGCAGGCCAGAAATCTAAATGATTCCGGGCCTGCTAAAATAATAATCATCAACAGTAAAGTCTTTGAATATTTTTGTAAAAGATATTTGTTATTTAAAATTAAATTCTACTCAATCACCACCATCTTTTTGGTCGCCTCAAATTTTCCACTCTGCAAGTGATAGAATAAAACACCACCGGTATTTAGTTCACTTTTATCCAGAATAAACTCCTGGTAACCCGCTTCGTAGTACGCCTGGTATTCTGCGATCATTCTGCCATTGATATCCGTAATTTCGATTCTTGCTTCCCCTGCTTCGGGTAGCACAAAAGGAATGACGGTTTGTTGTCGGAATGGGTTTGGTTGATTTTGTAAAAGCGCAAATTTAGTCTCTGTCTCAGGGTCGACTAAGCTGCCTTCATATTCTAATTGTAGTTTTTGCGTTGCTAAGTCTGCGGTGTACGATTCGGCTTGTAACAGCGCATCGTTGAATTGCAGGACATTGCTTAATCTGGTATTTACCTTCGCCCGAAAGTTCAACGTAAAGACCTCCGCTTGGTTGGCGAGGGTAATTGGATCTAAGTTATGCCAGCTAACAGAAAGTAATCCGTTTTCTAACTGTGTAAAACCAATATTTTGTTCGTTAAATTTAGGCAATGAGGTAGATAACTCATTCTTGAATTCCGGAGTAATTGCCAATGGATTATAATCAATCGTAAACTGGAATCCATTCAGGTCGGTAAAATTGCCGGCAGAAAAAGAGAGTTCGTATAACTCACCTGCTTCCAGAATTTGATCTTCCGTAGTGAGGACTAAAGTTTCGTCGCTACGGCTGTCTCCGGCCTGTAATCCACTACTGGTAGCGTTGCCGTTGAGGTCCCCAACCTTAATAGCCATAAAGTCATTCACCATTTCATTGGTACTCAGATCATGGATAAACCGGCTTTCTGGAAAAGAACTGGCAAACGGATTTGTTGGATCGGGAAAATTAAATTCATTGTCCACAAAACGCCAGGAAGTATTGTTCTGGAACTCCTCGTCGATGACTAAAATAGCCCGTCTTAACGCAATCATATCCAGTGCGGTGAGTGCACCGTCATTGTTAATATCAGCAGCGATTAATTGATAGGGCGAATCCAGGGTATTAATCTCCAATAGATGTTTACCGAGCATGATCAAATCCAGCGTAGATACGCCATTCAGTAGGTCGTCGTTACGGTAAGGAATAATCTCGTAGTCTTCATACATCTCCAGATTGGGCATAAAGTACGTTCCACCGTAGGCAGACGCTACCCGCTGGCTGAGAATTGGGCCGGCTACTTCTACGACTACGTCGTCTACACCGTTACCTGACTGGTCTTCCAGATTTCCGGCTACGGTAGCCGTTTGAATGGTAGGACAGCCGTCGTTAGTCAGGTGAATTAACACATCACACGAGGAGCCCTCATTACCATAAATATCACTTATGATTATTTGGAAAATGGTATCCTTACTACTTTGCCCATCAAGTGAGCTACAATCGAGGACAATTGGATCACTGGTACCTGTTTTTACAAGAAAAGGAGGTAACAGCTCGGAGCAATCATCTTTACCAAAAATAAAGCGATCGAGGGGAATTATTTGCTGTGATCCTGCGGAAACAGGTACATTAAACGGCCCACCATCGCAACCATAGAATGGAACATTGATATCCAATACTTCTACCAGAAAAGTATCTGTTGCTACGTTGCCACAAGCATCTTCGGCAAAAAAGATAGTGGTGTTAAGACCTGTATTAAAGTCACGGTCAATCGTTGGACCTGTAAGGTCAATGATAGATCCATTCGCTTCAATAATTTGACTTCGGTAAGTGATCCCTTCACAGTTATCTACTGCGGCGGTGGTATAGGTAAACGGTTCTCCGCAAATCAGCGGTTGTGGAAACGGTTCTCTGTCTTCCACCTCGAGAGAATCTCTCTGCAAAATGGTAAACACCGGAGGTGTCGTATCATTGACCATCACTTCCACAAAGAAAGTATCCACTGTCTCATTACCACAGGCATCCGTCGCTACAAATCCTATTCGTTCGGTATAACCAGAAGTACAAGTAAAAGAAGTGGTATCAATACTTACGATTCGTACCTCGTCAATAAAACGACAAGCGTCTATTGCAGTAGGAGGCGTAATATTTATTGGATCTATGGGACATTGTATGATGGTGTCCAGGGAACCCGGCATGTCTACAAAAACGGGAGGTACCGTATCGTTGATCATGATTTGTCGGATGATAATGGTATCATTTCCGCAACCGTCGGTCAGCAAAAATGATTGAAATAAAGTATCCAGACATTGTAGCGGACGGAAGGGGTTATCATTCGGTAATAAGACTGAGGTAACCGTATCTCCACAGTTATCCAGACCTGGTGCAAAATTCAAAATAGAATCAGGAATGGAGACTGAACAGTCATAAAAACCGCTTGGTGTCGGATCGATCATTACGGGTGGAATCGTATCCCTAACAATAATGGTTTGTATGATATCGGTCGTATGGCCACACTGGTCAGATACCTGATAGGTCCTTAAAATAGGTCCAGTACACTGGTTGACTGTTGAGTCTTTTAAAAAGGTAACGGTGACTACCTCTCCGCAATTATCCCGTGGATTCATGACCAGGCTGATATCCGGAGCGGGTACATCATCGGTACAAGCGTACGGACCTAAATCCTCGAGTGGATTGGCTGTAGGGAAGCTGGTGTCTTCGATCAAAATATTTTGGGTGATTTGTCTGGTGTTTCCACAAATATCGAAAACTTCATATGTACGTATCACAGTGCCCATGCATACGGGCGCATCCGTATCACTGACAAATCTGACACTGACCAAACCAATGCAATTGTCGGTTAAGTTGGTCAGGCTATTATTGTTTGGAGGAAAGTCTGTGATACAGTCAAACGGTCCAACGGTAGCTTCGAGACTAGCCATTGGTGCTTGGTCGTCAAATACGGTAATAGTCAATACAAATGGTTCGCTGGCATTCATGCAATCATCCGTTGCTACGTAAGTGACTGTTCTGGTAAAACGGTTGTCACAAGTCCTATCCGTGATCACATCTGAGGAGACGGCTACCGTTGCATTATTACAGTTGTCTGTCGCTGTTGGAGGTATAATGTTAATGTTTTCTGCGCAATCTGTATTAATATTTAAAGCATCAGGCATTTGATCCCAGACCGGAGCGGTTTGGTCGTTTATTTGTATTTGCCGGGTGATCATTCCGGTATTGCCACAACTATCTGTCAGCAGATATATTCGGTTGATGGTTCCACTGCATCCTGGATTTATGAGTCCACTGTCATCAATGGTAACTGCTACCGGGCCGATACAATTATCGCTGATGTTAGTCAAATCAGCAGCTGTACCTTCGGGGATATCGTCAAAACATTCGATGTTAGTCAGCGGTGCTGGTTGATCTGCCGTTGGTGCGATATTATCATTCAATAAAATATTTTGATTGATGTCTGAGGTATTTCCACATTCGTCCGTAAGTCGATAGGTTCTGGTTAGGGTATTATCGCAATTATCTCCAGTGGTTTGACTTAAAAAACTAACCGTTACCACACCATTACAATTATCCGATTCTCCAGTTACGTCATTAATATCTGGTTCGGTGATATTTTCTGCGCAACTAAAAGGCCCTAAGTCTGCGAGTGAATTTGCTGTTGGTGGTATTTCATCCAGCACGGTAATGGTTTGTAACAAATCACTGGAATTACCACAACGATCGGTAATTCGATAAGTTCGGGTCAAGACATCTGAACAAGCTTCCGGAATTTCTGTGCCTACGATAGTTACCGTTACTGGAGCATTACAATTATCGGCCACATTGGTTACCGCAGTGGTCGTAGCCGCCGGAATATTTTCGATACAAGCAAATGGTCCGAGTGGGGGCAGTGGATCTGCTGTTGGTGGAATATCATCATTAACTGTAATGGTATAAACAAAAGGATCAGACACATTACCACAAGAATCGGTGGCTATATATGTTTCTGTACGCGTAAAGTTATCGGGGCAGCTACCTTCAGTAGTTACGCTGCTCTCTAAAGTTACCGCTACTTCTGAATTACAATTATCGGTAGCCGTTGGCGTAAAGACAGGAACCTCATCAGCGCAACTATAGCTAGCCGAATTGGCCGTTATATCAAATACAGGGGCCGTAACATCTTGTACATTAATAATCTGTACGCCCGTGGTTAAGGAATTATCGCAATCGTTGGCAATGGTAAAGGTCCTACTAATTGTATAGCGACAGTTTTCTATACTGGTAAAAACAGTATCCTGAAAACCAATAAAAAATACATTCGAACAATCATCCGTAGCAGTAGGAACACCCGTGATATCGGTGGTGGCCCCCGCCAGACATTCTACCTGGTCATCTTCTGGAAAAGTATAAACTGGATCCTCTCCAGTATCGAAAGTAATAACTTGTTGACAAGTAGTCGTTAGGCCATCGGTACCCGTAACGGTAAACGTTCTGGTGACGGTACCCGCATTGCAGTTGTCAAGATCTTCTACCTCACTAACACTAATACTGGCAACACCACAAGCATCCATCGCAAGGGGTACGCCCGTCACGGTAGTATCTGCTGGATATTCTGCGCAGGATAAAGTGGTGTCTGGTGGACAAAAACTAATCACCGGTGGCAGGTTATCCATTACGGTTATTTCTGTTGTACAGAAAGTACAGTTACCCGCTTCGTCGCAGACTTTAAACTCTGCGATGACGGGAACTCCCAGGTCCTCACAAGTGAAAACAATACAATCTGAAAAAATCGGATTATCAATACGACGGATACAGAAAGAATCCAGTACGGCAGTACAGTTGTCATTACTACCATCGTCAAATAATTCAATGGCGCAAAATTCAGTACTGTCCTGATTAAGGGCTACCGTTCGGAATCCCTCACAAGTCAGGTTTGGTGGATCGTCATCTTCTACCGTAAGCGTCATGGTACAAGTACTGGTATTGCCACAGTCATCCGTGGCCGTATAGGTAACGATATGCGAACCTAGTGGAACGTTAGGAGTGGGTTCAAAATCATTACCAAATTCCCATAATACAGAAAACGTAATACTATCCATGGGTGAACAATCGTCCGTGGCAGTAGGTTTTGGTAGACTGATGGTAGCAGCGCAGACGTCAAAATCGGTCCCAAAAGTGGTATCTGCCGGACAGTTAATATTGGGTCCGGTACTATCTGATATTTTAATAAATTGAGTTGTTTGAGCAATAATATTTGAAGAGCACCAACTAGCAACTTTCCACTCCCGGAATATTTTGGTCGTACCCGCACAGACCGTAGTGGTATCATCCGTAGCGTAAGCAAGTAAACGACAGGCATCCGCAATAGGCTGACCATTGAGGGTAGGGCGTCCGGTGATCTCCGGATCAGCACTGGGAGCACTGCAGTCAAGCGGTTGTTCCTCGAATCCATCAAAATTGGGTGGAAAAATAATGTCTGAAGCTGCAGGTTTTCTGATGTATACTTGCTGTATGCAGGTGGCGGTCATTCCTTGAGCATCCGTAGCCGTATATAGTCTGGTCACTAAGAAAGTGAAATCTCCGGAGTTGCAGTTGAGCTGTTCTCGAAATTCAGAAAACGTAAGATCTGGTATCCCGCAATTATCACTAGCCGTTGCCATGGGGATGTCCTCTGTGCAACTGATGGTATCATTCACACAGAAAATTTCTGGTGGTATTTTATCTTCAATAAATACATTGGACCAGCAGGAAATACCCGATTCTTCGTCGGTTACCATTACTTTTAAAGTCTGACCAATATAGGCTCCTGTAATAACTGGAGAGCCAGGAATGACTATGTCATTAGCATCTAATACCTGAACATTAAACGGACCGTTGCAACTGGATGGAATAGTCGTAAGAATTTTTGCGGCGGTCATTGTGGAGGTACAATTGCTACTGAGCGAAACGTTAAGATTCCCGTGGCAAGAAAGGTCGCACTGGGCAGAAAGGATCCCTGTATTTAGAACAATTGAGAACAAAAGTAAAGTTACCCTGATAAAATTTAGGTGATATACTTGTTGCATAATAGATGATTTAAAAAAGTTAAAATAGAGAGAATATGACTAAGCCCGGCACGAATAGATCATGCCTGATTTGGATTAAACGGGTCGCGTAATTGCTACCTGTTAGTCAATAACTTTTTTAATTTGATAAGTGCAGAAGAGAAAGAACCTGAAATAATTCGAATCGGTTTTCAGACCCAAGTTCTTTAATTCATATTATAATAATCAAATATATTGCCAAAATGTATGTTTATACATCTTTTAACATTCTCAAAAGAAATAGGGTAAGAAGGAGTTAGGAATTAAAAAAGGGTAAGACAAATAAAAAAGGTGCTTCCGAATCAATTGGAAGCACCTTTTCTATAAAGCAATCAAATATCAAAAAATTATTTTGATAAAGAAATTTTACGCGTTATTTGCGCTTTATCAGCCTGAATGTTCAGGTAGTAAATACCCTGTGGCTGGTTACTAAGATCGATGGACTGCAAGTCTCCAGCGGCGATATTCATCGGTTGATCGAGGATGATTTGTCCAAGGGTATTATAAACTTGAACGCGGCTAATATCATCGTCTGCCAATTGGTTATCGATATTAATCACTCCGTTGGTTGGATTTGGAAAGACTTTGACACCATTGTCTAATGCTACGTCATCAACCGATACAAAGAAAGGATTCTCCAAAACGGTTCGGATCATAACGTCCGTTGCTTCATTGCTACGATATTGTGCGAAAGCGCCTCCGACGAGTTCGAATACCTGACGGGAAAAAGGTCCACTTATCTCTGTACCAAGGGAAAGCGTATTACCCTCCATTACCCAGGTAACATAAACACCACCAGTGGTAATTGTAACAGGAGAAGCCAAGTCTTTTACGACCCATTCTCCGGCAGGATTATAGGTTCCCGCACCAACAGTTTCCAGGCCGATTAATGTTTGAGGACTACCATTCATACCATCGTCGTCGTAGACCTGGATGCTAAAAGCATCGTCTGTATTGGTGTCGTCACCTACGACGAACATTTCTATCGATTTAATGGTAGCAGGATAAAAAGGAGGAGTAATATAAACGGCCATCCCGCTGTTTCCACCACCACCGTTCCAGGAGGCAAAACCAGAAGGTGTTTCGCTTCTTACGTAAGACAATACAATTCCGCTTTCAGACGAAATATCTACTACGGAAAACTCAGAAATGTTCTCATTGTTGGATGGAACTATGTCTGTTGACAAAATAACTTGTGAGTTAAAAGAATAATTACCGGGCGTATTATCAACTCCCGCAGGGCTTAAAGGAGGTAAATCGAATTCTAATATTTCACCAGCTGGTATTACCGCATCATCTACGGTGCCACCGTCCGTATACCCGGCACCAGTGTTAGAAGCAATTTGCGCTATTAAGTTTATTGGATCTGTAATTTCCACGTTACCTGTGTTTTGTAATCCGGCAACGATTGGAACTTCGGCACTGGGCAGGTAAAATTTTCCAAGGTTATCAGGAGTTGAATTCCAGGCGGCGGAGATATCGGTAATTTCGAAGGTGGATACTTCTGGAAATTCAAAACGGATGGCGGTATTATTTTCAGGAATCATTTCTGTGGCAACTTGCAGACCGATGGTACCGGTGGTATTTTCAATACCGATCACGGTCTCTGTCAGACAACCATCGTTTGGATTCCAGACACCTGATTCCACATCAAGGTAATTAAAAGTGATAGAATTATCATTGCTATCAAAGATTACCTGAAAAGTGTTACTACCGGAGAACATCGGAGCTGCTTCGACCCAGAAAGGTACCTCAAGATAAGAGACAATAAATCTTCCGGCTCCATCATTGAGGTATAATAGGCGAGCGGGATTGGTACTTTCAGCGAAGTTAAGATCCGCCATTAATGGAGCGATGAGGTTGTTTTTTCCATCCGTTGATGTTGGCATATTCGGAAAGCACCAAGCTACGTTGGACACATTACTAAAAGAAAGCCATCCATTGGATCCCATCTGGATGCGATCAAATTCTAACCAGTAATACTGAAAGGTAAGTCCCATATCTAAGAGGGGAGCAGAGTTGTCATCTGCCAGGCCCGTCACTTCGGTACCCGATTCGGAGATGTCAATCCATTCAAAAGCAGGACCGTCGGCATCATCGGACGTTTTCCAGGTGTAGCCAAAGTTATCCGGGCCACCTGAAGTTTGTGCAAACAGTGGTTGGAGCATAAAGCAGCTGCCTACCACTAGCAAGAAAAAGCATTTGTAAATTAAATTCATAATTAAAATTTTGTTTAAAAATATAAAAATATATGTTGTCTGGTTTTCTTTAATAATTCCAAATGGTGGCTCGAAGAATGCCTGAAATCATCGGTCAAAAAATGTCATTATGAAAGCCAATTAACGGGTCTAAAGGTAATTATTTACTTTTAAGACTAAAAAGAAATATAGAAAAAACGCACTAAATGTTAGGCCCTTGGCATTAATTTAATGATCCCGTTCAGATTACCTCTTAATTTTAGCTAAAAAGAAGAATATTTGGAATATTTTCTGAGTTCGTCCGAGTTTTGAAGCTAATTAGAAACTTCTTAACGCAAAACTTGTCAAAAGTGAATAAATAGTGTATATTTGCGCTCCAATATCGCGGAGTGGAGCAGTTGGTAGCTCGTCGGGCTCATAACCCGAAGGTCGTAGGTTCGAGTCCTGCCTCCGCTACAAGGTGAAAGCCTAAGTCCTTAACTATCAAGTAGTTAGGGGCTTTTTTTTTGAAAGTGGAACGTTTGGTAGAACGTTTGGAAAAATAGTTTGAATTGCGTTGGGATGCTGGGTTGTTTTTGGTGGAGATTTTGTCTGTGTTTGGTTTAAATGATATAGGTAATTCCATTCGTTATCTTTTGGATAATAGAGACATAATTCCTGTTTAGATGTGGAATAAACATGCGGGAGTTTCTTTTGGCCTTTTGCTAGCGAAAGTGGTTTAGGATCCAGCACCTTTATTTTGATGAATTTATTGCTTTTATAATGTAGTCTGACTTTATAGTTATTACTTAATGGAGTTTCCTCAAGAACCTTCTCAATTAAAATTTTCAGAAATATACTTTAATGCTTCACTAATTTTTAGGCTAGTAGTTGATGGTCCAGTTCGGATATAGAACATTTCTTGTTCATTGTGTTTAACGAATGCGGGGAAGTTGGATTTTGAACAATCAATTCGAAGGTATTCCTTACCATCGAAGGTTTCGACTTGGGTGGAAATAAATTGTAGGTGATTAGGAGATATTTTAGATTTAATCAGAGAGGTAAGATGAAGTAACATTTTGTCTTCGGTTGCGAATCCATCTAAATCTAAACCAATGACTTCTCCCTTGTCATTTACGCCAATGAATAGGTTCCCTCCAGTGGTGTTGAGTAGAGCGGCGATTGTTTTGATGGAAGCAAGTTCTATGGCTTTATCTTTTTTAGCTGCTTTATGATTCCATCTAAGACTAGATTTAAACTCAATTAGATCTGATTCTCCTCTTGAAATTAGTTCTTTGGAAGAAGTATTTTGTAGCGTTTTAAAATAGCTTGTTACGCTTTCTCCCATTCTTCGGGTAAGTGTCAAGGCTAGAGCAGGAGGGATGAGCTTATCATTAAATAAACTAGTTCCGCACAATTTAACCACGGTAGTTGTTTTTATGGCAAATAATTCTCCTAACCTAAAACTGCCATTTAATAAGCCTATTTCACCAATAAATTCTTTTGGACCTATTTCTATTTGATTTTTATCTGGAAAGGTTAGTCGCAACTGTCCTTCAATTACAAAGTATAAAAAACTTGGAGGTTGGTCTACTCTGAAGATAATGGTCTCTTTTTCAATCTTTTCTTCATGCAAAATTTCATTAAGCAAAGACTTCTCTGTATTCGTTAGATTTTTAAAAAGATAAGATTCACTTATTTTATCGATCAGCATTTATATAAGATTTAATTTATTTAATGATAATACTTACGGATACTTTAATCGTGTTCTTAAAACATAATATGACACCCACCAAAGAAAAAGATAGAAATGGTCAATCCCCAAAGAAATACATTATAAGCAATTCGGATGAATTTATAGCGATGACTTAGGTCTAATCCGAGGTAGTAAATATCTCTTTTAATAGTATCGTAAAGAAACTTTCTATCGGACATCATTTCTTCAACGGCCCATTCGTAATCGGCTAGCGATACTTGATAAAAATCATCAAAGGTCATGAGGCTAGCGGATTTATCGGTAACTTTATCTTTTGAGAAGGAGGTTCTTTCCATCTTTGGTCGAGTAGCAAATATGGCAAAAGCGATAGATACTAAATTCGTGATAACCATCGGAACAATCCCGTAGATTAGATGCGGATCCTCATCTAATTGTGTATATAAGCTTCCGAGGACAACAGAGATAATAATTGAATTGATCGTGATTAAAATACTAGATTTTGTATCTACTATTTGACGACGCGTATACAAATTTTTTGAAGACAGTCGAAACCAAGTTTCTAATCCTCTATCTGGAAAACCTTCAACTTTTGATAATTTTTTCTTAAGCGATTTTAGCTTGTCTTTATCAATGTTCAATTCTTTGCGAAGGAGTTTATCTAAGTCTTTTTCTTCTTTTTTGTTTGATGATTTTTCTGACATTATTTATTTAATTTAAATTGGAGACTCAGGCCTGTTAAGCCGTATGTTTGAACTTGTACTTTTTTTTGTTTATGTAATTTGGGAATCAAATGACTGGAAGAGAAAGAGAACTGTAAAGAATAATATCACTAATTAAAATATCACCCAATACTTGAAGCCCAACGCCTGCACCAACGATGACAAGATCTTTTTTCCAACTTAGATGATAGACATTTTTTTGACTATTCCTGTAAGATGGAAGAATCAGAAATAAGATTAATAAAAGTCTAAGCTTTATCATTTTGTATAAGGTCGATTCTTAAACAACTTCTGTTTATTAAATTCCTAAAGAACGTAAATATTTAATGAAAATAAGCATATTAGAAAAAGACTTTTTTGGTTAAAAAGCCAATGCTCCACCCACATTAAGGGTAGATTCGTTTTCTGCTTTGAAATATCCAATTCTAAAACCTACTAGATTTAAAGGCGTAAAAAATATTCCTCCACCAACACTTGTGTGCCATCCATCAACTTCATTAACTTCGTCTTCATACCAAGCTCTACCATAGTCAAAGGATCCAAATAGTCCTAATGCCATAGGAAAGGCTCCCTTCCCTTGAAAAAGTTTTAACCTTAGATCACTTGCATGATAAGCGATGGTTTCTCCAGCAAAACGATTGGTTCTAAATCCTCGTAATTGAGTACTACCTCCTAGGTAATTAGCATGGAAAAATTCTGCATCACCGACCGTATGAGCAGCTCCTATATTCATCGCTAAAACCAACCGATTGGTTTGACTAAATGGAATATAAGTGGTTAGTCCAGTACCGAAAGTTAGGTTGGAATATTTGGAGTCCTGTAAGTTTAATTTATAATCGGTAAACATGTTAAAACTAAATCCTCTAGTTGGTACCGTAGGATTGTTGATGCGTTCCGTTGTCCACTCTAATCTAAGTCCACCATAGAGTTTACTTTCAAAAGCCTCTGCAGGTAGATTGGCTTGATCAAGGAGATAGAAACGAGGATCATCATCCGTTTCTTCTAAATTGAAAAATTCTACAGAAGGATTGATCTTAAATCTAGAACTATTCCAAATCGGTTTGATAAAACCAGGATTAATATCAATATGGGTTCCTTTTACAATATGAAAGGTCGTATTAGAGGCTTCATCAATGGTAGGAAAGACTTCTTCATAATCAACATAATTATTTCCTAAACCATAGTATTGTTGGATATAGGCAGGACCTAATCCAGTAGCATTTAATTCAAAATCCCATTTCCCTAATGCTTTCGGAAAATAGCCCGCATAGTTGACGACAAAGGCCGTATTTTGAGGATAGAAAGAAAATGCAAGGGTATGGTTTGCTTTAAAAGGATCAGATCTAAAGCCATGTTTTTTCCACCAAATATTATAAGTCAATCCCAATCCCTCGTCGGTATAAAAACCTACAATAGGGAAGTGGAAAAGTCTATTTTGATTCCAATCTAATCTATTATAGCGGTTGATACCATCTTCGTTTTTTATATGAGATTTATGAGGTCCAGTGACGACTATTCCTTCTGGTCGATCATAGACTAAAATATTATTATTGGTAGACTCATTAACGATTACGTCTTCTCCGCTTCCTCCAACAATCCGAATTTTGATGGAAGATTTATGGTTTCCTTTAATTAAAAAGTGATCCGATTTTTTTAATCCATGTAGTTGTATTTCTTTTGTTATTTTTCCATCTAAGATATTTTTATACTTAATGTCCTTAGGAGATTTTTTCTTACTATAAGCAACTACTTTTACTTGATTTCCTGACAGGTATTCTACTTCAAAGAAATCCTCTTTGTTGGTTCCCGGTACGGATACTTCTTTGTAGATATAATCATACCAGTCGCTGGCATACTTTTTTAAGTCAGCTCGTCTTACGCGTAAGACTTCTTTGATTTTATCAGCATTCAGTTTTTGAATTTCTTCCGGCCAATCAAGAAAAGCTTCATCGATTATTTGATCAGTTAAGTTTCTTTCTAATTCTTCTGCAGCGGCTAAAAAATCAGCTTTATCTAAATCATTTAAGAACGTTCGATCAAAATATCTTCCACTAAAAATAAGTCCTGGAAAAAAGTCAATTTTATTTTTAAACCTTCGGAGTGTTGGGTTAAAGAAAGGTCTACTAGCGACATAATCCAAGACTCCGTCATTCTTGTAAAACACTTGATCCCGATCACGGGGAACGGGTCTATAAAGTGTCGAATCTTGGGTTTTAAAAGAAGCCCATCGCCATTGATCTTCATGTCTGTCCCAATCACCAATCCACATATCAAACAATCTTGACCGAAGCGTAATTTCTTTGTCTATTTTGTGTTTAGAATTTTTAATTAATAACTCTGCCAAATCAAGCGTATTAATGGTCTTTTTTGTTCCTCCATAATTTTTATGGGTGCTAGCATTTCCTCCAGGACGTTCTTCAAAAACATAAAGCGCATCGGCAAAATCACTATTATAATCACCTAATGATTCTTGATGGGGGAGATATACCAATTTTGGATTGGCATGGTAAATTCTAGCAGCGTCCGCTAGTTTAGGGATTACCAAGGCGCCGTAAGGATGCGAGGCTGCGATACCATCCTGAATAATAGATTGGACCACCGTATTTCTTAATGGTGGTGGTACTATTTTTTCAACATTTTTATTAACAGACCGCAGGACATATTGAACGCCATCTGCATTTTCTAGTCTTAAAGAATTTGTCTGAAAACCTCCACCTTGCTGTATCGGTTTTAGTCCTCCTGCTACTTCATCCAACCATAATAAAGGCGCTTCTACGTGTTGTCTCCAAGCTTCTCGATAAAACTTACCTCGTAAAAATCTCCATTTTCCATATCTATCAGTTGCATTCGTTGTGATGGTTTTTGGATAATCGCTTTTAGGTTTATAAATAGTTTTATCTTCAAAATTTTCAGGTACTTTTTTGTGAACTAACTTTCTGTAAAGCAACTTAATTTTTTTGGTCTCTTGGTCAATTCCATAAAATTCCATCCACAATTCTAAGTCTGTGGTATGAACTATCTTTACGAATCCTTGACTCATACTAGAAAATTCCGCTCCATCTCCTTTTCTAACATAAGATACCTTACTACCACTTCCTGAGACAACGAAATGATTATTATTTTTTAAGAAATATTGCAAATTATTATCGTGACCTGCGACCGTGATACATCCTTCACAATTGAGTAAACTGGTTTGGATTGATGCACGGAAAGCTTCGTAATCTGGATGACCAAATTCTTGTGGTTTACCGATAAGTTTTTTTGCACCAGTAATTAAAGATCCAAGAACTGGCACTGGTAATAAATGACTTTTTGCTGGATAATCTCCTCCAATTATTCCATTTGAATATACTGGATGATGCATTGCTATGACTATATTTTTTCTTTTATTTCTCGCAACAATCTCTTGCATATAAGTTATAAACTCAAGATTATTATCAATATCGCAACTTGATTTTCTTCGTTCATTTGTACCATCATTTTGGAGTAGCCACTGAGAATCTACCAGCACTAAGATCAGATCTTCTGAGATGGTCACAATAGTTGGTTCACCACAACCTTTGCTTGGTTTGAAAATATTTTTACCTCCTGCGAGACCTTCAATAAAGGCCTCTGAAGCTTGGACTCCTTCTACTGTATGAGAATTTCCATCATTCCATTCATGATTGCCGGGTAAGAAAAAAGTGTTTTTAGTATGGTCGGTCAACTCATTAATACACATACTTAAACTTTTTGTCAGTGATGCGTACTCCTTGGTTTCTTCATCAGGAAGACCAGCGGCAGAAATAGAGTTTCCTAAAAAGACGATGGATTGATTATCAATATCTGGAGATAATTGTTTCTTAATCATTGAAATTAATGCGCCTTGATCAAGGTTGTTTGATTCCAAACCTAGGTCACCTATTAAGTATAATTCTGCATCAATCTTTTCTTTTAAAAAAGTTTGATCTAGACCACTATTATCTCTAAAGTAAGGTTGCTTGCTGGCACAAGAAGTGAATACTAAAATCAAGATTATGATAGATAATTTGGATATTAATTTTTTCATCATGCTATGTGTTAAGTAAGGTTAAAAGTAGCTTTGAATAGTCTAAGTCGAAGTAACTGGTAATTATGTTAGAGGTAGACTATTAGATTCATTTTAAAATTTTAGTACAGTGACTATTTTTGTTTTGATTTATTTTTTTTATTCAATTCGTCGGCATCTATTTTTAAGATATCTGCTTTTTTAAAAAGATTTTTAGGCACGTCTAAATTTAGTGATTCTTCTGCGTACAATTCAGTAGGAACACTAATATCTCCTAAGTAAAGCGTTCCTCTAATTTGAAGCGCCTCTGGACCAAACAATCCCCGTTTAGGTAAAGCTAAGGTTAGGGTAGCGTTGGCATTGATAGCAGGTGTATAGACCGTTCCAGTTGTCAGGTTTAAACCGGAAGGAGTATCCAAAGAAAGCTTGGGGATGGTTTGCGTATTTGCCCAGGTTATCAATCTATTGGCGGTACCTCTTGGATTTCCATTAATACTATAGCCAATGATACCGTCAATAATTAAATCTGCTTCAAGACGGCTATCTAGTGATTTTCCATGATGTATTGGTACACCCATCTGATTTAGGCTAATCAGTTGATGAGCCGGGACGGGCGTCATATCTGCTGGATCATGTGAAAGATAAATTTCTACATCCACTCCCCAATTGAAAAGCCGACGTGCACAAACCAATGCTCCTCCTCCGTTACCACCAGAGCCTGCTAATACAATTACTTTTTTCTGATTGGTGTCCTTTTTTAGAAACTGGTCTATTGCTAGAATGGCCAAGCATCTTCCTGCATTTTCCATCATTTGTAAAAGGTCAATATGGTAGGTTTCTATCATCAAGCGATCTACTTCCACCATTTGCTCTGTTGTTATTTTGGGAATCTCGTTCTTATATTTTTTTATTCTCTTCATTGATGTTTTAAATTTTTTAGAAAATTTCTTCTGTATACAGAACCGTTCTCTCGATGGTAATTGGCAGATAATATAAAAGGGGATGAAGCCTGTTAATATCTTTCAAGTATTAAACTTAGATAAAATAAATTAGTATTATAATAGATGCCGCTTAAGAAAGAATCTTTCAACTTAGCGAGTTTCGTCTAGCAGTTGTTTTAGTTGATCTAAATCTCTAAAAATAAGAGACCTTCGATTATAATGAATAATCTTTCGTTTACGTAATTCTAGTAAATTAGTCGTAGCCGTTTGGCGAGCAGTACCAGCTGCTACCGAGATTTCTAATTGGGTAGGTGGAAAATCAATAACCATTTCGTAGCCTATTTTTTTTCCCTTCTTATTTGCTAAGTCCCATAAATATTGAATCACTCTACCTCTAGAAGACCTATAACGCAATCGATTGGCTTTTTTCTGATTATTTCTACTTCGGTTAGCCAAATAATGAAGAATTGTTTGATTAAATGATGGTTTATTTAGTAAGGTGTTAAAATTTTCAAGTGATACTTTTTTTATGATTGCAGGAGTCTCTATTTGTAAAGAGCATCCTTCGAAAGCTTTTTTATTAAAAGCAGTTTCTACATTTATAAAATTTCCAGCATCAACAAACTGTTCTTGAAATTGAATTTTTTGATGTGCCTGATTCATAATAGATACTTTTCCTTTTTCAAGAAAAAGTATAAAATCACTTAAAATAGGTTGATATAATAATTTTCCTTTTCTATAATTTTTACCAGGTATATTTATTAAGTAGCGAGAAAGGCTTTTTTGTCTGGTCCGTTTATTTGTTTTGCTTTCTGTAAGTTGGTAACTGAAGCTCATAGTTTCCTGGGTTTTAGTGAATAAGATTTACAGAGTGTCTCTATCCATAATTCTATCATACTATGGTCCTTAATAAGTTCCAGTTCTGATTTATTATCATACTTTTACCTACTAAGCCAATGCCAGAAAAAAAAATCTTTTAGATTAAGTAATTAACAGATGAAAATCAACTGTTTAAAGATTTTAAAAAGTAATTTATTTAAAATTTATATGGGTTAAGTTCTTTTATTTAAGAATTTTCATCTTAAATAAAAGACTATAGAGCATTGTTTTTTAATAAAATGGGATAGGTATGGTATTGATATTTTTAAACGTATCTCTAAATTTGTGAAGAATAGATGACTAGACGGGAAGTTCTATATGGAAGGTAGTTGATTCATTTTCTATACTTTCGACCCAAATATGACCTTTATGATCTTTGATAATTCCATAACTAATAGAAAGACCTAATCCGGTACCTTTGCCTACTTCCTTGGTAGTGAAAAAAGGTTCGAAGATTCGGCTTAGTAGTTTTTTGGGAATGCCAGCCCCATTATCTTTAATAGAAATTTGAACAAGTTTTTTCTCTTCAAGGTATTTGGTAGTAACAAGTATTTCTCCTTTAGATTGTTGACCAATTGCTTGTATTCCATTCAATAAAATATTTAGGAAGACTTGATTCAATCGTCCAGGAAAGCAATCAAGTAGAGGGACTTCAGGATCATATTTTTTGACCAAGATAATTTGATCACGTATTTGCTTATTCAAGATTTGAATCGTACTATCTAATCCTTGATGGATGTTAGCAAACTGACGTTCATTTTTATCTGTTCTTGAAAACGTTTGTAAGCTTTGTACAATATCTGCTGTCCGAGAAGCACCATCTTCTATTGCACGCGTAAGCTCGTTTATATCATTTCGAACTTCTTGGTAGTCAATGGTTTTTTTGAGTTCATTAATCTCTATTTTTTTTGTTTCAAAATCTTTAGAAGATTGAATTTGATCATACTTATCTATTACACCAAATAAAGCTTGCATATTTTTTTTCAATCCATTTATACCCGCATAGATAAAGTTGACTGGATTATTTATTTCATGTGCCACACCAGCAGTTAGTTGTCCCAGAGAAGCCATTTTGTCGGCATGCAATAATTGGGTTTGTGTTTGCTTAAGTCTTTCCTGGGCTGCTTTTTCAATGGTAAGATCTTTAAACATAATGATGGTGTAATCTAAGGTTTCATCTTCATTCCAATTAAAAGATAGTGAGGCAGAGGTATGAATGATATTCCCATTTTTGTGGACCAATCTTTTTTCTGTTCGATACCAAAAATCATTTTTTTTGCTTACTGCTTCTAAGAATCTTTTTTCATCTGCTTCTACATCCTCAGGAGGCGTTAGATCATAAATTCTTTTTTTCAATAATTCCTTTTCTGAATAGCCAAGCATTTGAGATAATCGGTTGTTACATCGATTTATTGCTCCCTTTTCTTTTGTGAAATAGGCAATTCCGATCGGGCTATTTTCGTAAAAACTTCTAAATACTTTTTCACTCTCTTCTATGGTCTTTTTTTGTTCCACTAGGTCTTCCGTTCTTTTTTCAATCGTCTTTTCTAATTCAAGATTTCTTTCTTCAATTTTCTTTAAACGAAATCTAAAAAACAGATAAAGGATCCCTAATAAAAATAACCCTCCTAGAATACGAAATATAGATGTTTTCCAAAACGGAGGAACCAACTTTATATGTAAGCTACCAAGTGATTCGACCCATTTATTATTATTGCTCACCGCAACTTTAAATTCATAATCTCCACCGGGGAGATTGGTATACATGGCTTTTGTATTGTTTCCTGTATATCTCCATTCGGTATCCACTCCCTCTAATTTATATCGGTAATTATTATCTTCTGGATTGGAAAAGTTGATCGCATTGAAATTAATGGTGACAAAATAATCATCCACAGAGGAGAGCAAAACTTGATCTAAACTACCTAGCTCATAATCATTTTTCATTCGACCGTCTTTACTGATGGTCTGGACAGAACCAATATGCACTCGTGGAGCATAACTGTTTGCATTGATCTCTTCAGGTTTAAATTTATTAAATCCATTAATTCCGCCAAAGTATAAAATGCCCTCTTGATCTTTAAAACTTGCGTTGGTATTAAACTCATTACTTTGCAGACCATCATGATAATCAAAATTAATTACTTCCTTATTACTCGGATTAAATTTAGATAAACCTTGATTGGTACCCAGCCAGAGAAAATTATTTGAGTCTTCTTCTATACTGTAAATTACATCATTGGCAATACCATTTTCCACCGTAAATCTTTCAAAATTCATTTTTTTATCATTCCATTTATTTAACCCTTTAGAGGTTCCAACCCAAATAGTTTTATCATTTGTTTGGGTAATCGTTCTAATAAAATCGTGACTAATGCTATTGGAGTCAACCATAGAATGTTTAAATATTCTATAAAAATCTTTTTCATATTCATAGCAAATCAGTCCTCCTTCTGTTCCAACCCAAAGCATATTGTTTTGATCTTCGTATAGGTGCGTAATTGAATTAGCTTTGATATTTAAACCATCCTTGGAGTGAAATTGATGAAGTGAGACTTTATTATCTATTAAGGATATTCGATTAAGTCCTTTGGGTGTTCCAACCCATAATACGGTTTCATCTTTACTGAGTAGTAAGTTCTTAACAACGTCTGAGCTGATCGTTTTATCATCGTTAGGATTGTGATGGAAATTTTCGAATTTATTTTTTTTCCTATTGAAGAAAACTAGACCTCCACCATAGGTTCCAAGCCATAGGTTTCCATCAGCCTGTTTTGAAATTGAGTTAAAGCTTACGCTGGGTAAGGAGGTGTTTTTTTTGTCATACTTAGCTTCTAACTCTAATTGATTATTCAAACCAAATAATCCTCCCTCTGAACCAATCCAGAGTAATCCGTCACTCGTTTTATCAATTGCCCAAACTTTATTACTGGTAAAATCATTAAGGTTAAATTCATTAATTCTAGTCGTGTTAAATTGAGAAAAGTAAGCGCTGTATTTATTTAGACCACTTCCGGTGCCAATCCACATAATACCATTTTCGTCTTCTAGTACCGAGTGGATATTATTATTGCTTAAGCTAGAAGAGGAGAGTGGTTTGTGCTGATAATTTTGAATCTGCATAGCACCATTTACGATATGGCAAAGTCCCATATTTGTGCCAATCCAAAGGCTACCATCTTTTGCTTGGCAAAAATTGAAGATCATCATATGCTCTGTTTTGGGGATAAGGACAAAGTCTTGTTTTTCTTTATTAAAAATATTGACTCCTTTATCTGTTCCCATCCAAAGTTTCCCATGTCTATCTTCTAAGAATGCAAGAATGTTTTTTCCACCTTTAGTTGAAATTAATTTGCCAAATGAGTTAGTAGGTTGTATCAATTTTTTTGATGCTTTATCAAAGAGACAAAGTTCGTCTTCATAGCCTATCCAGTATTTATTATCAGATGTTTTGTAAATTGATTTTACAAATTTTCTTTTAAGTTCACCCGTTGTTTTTGACTCAATTCTTTTGAATTTTTGAGTGTTGGGGTCAAATTGATTTAATCCATATTTTGTTCCAACTAATAAAAAACCATCTTCATCTTCGAATAGCGTGGTAACGTAATTATTGCTAAGCGTTGTGCTATCAGCTAGTGTACTTCGAAATATCTCAAATTTGTTTTCTTTAGTTTTATAGCGAGTAAGTCCGTTTCCAGTTCCAATCCAGATATCGCCGTTTTTGTCCTCGAGTAAAGCCATCACTTCGTTGTCACTAATACAATTTTGGGAATTATTTTTAGCTCGAAAAACTTCAAATTTATTTCCATCATATTTATTTAGACCATCTGCTGTCCCGATCCAAAGGAAACCTTTTTGATCTTGTAGTAGACACAATACGGTAGCTTGGGAAAGTCCGTCATTAACAGAAAGGCTGGTAAAATGGAACGACTGTCCATTTAGAATAGAAACAAATAAGAATAATAAGAGGATAAAAGAAGTATGTTTTTTAAACATTTTTGGTGCTAGATTATTGTTTTTTTATTCCAAGTTTTGTCATTCGTGATCCTAATGTTTTTGGGTTCATTGATAGTTTTTCCGCAGCACCTCCAGCTCCAAATATTTTCCAATTAGATAGGATACATGCTTCTGTTATATGCTTGATTTCCATTTCTTCCATTGAAAGAAATAGCTTAGCGTCTTCTTTATTTTTTTTGATAGTAGTTGGATTCCAATTTGTTATTTCCAATTGGTCTTCTAAACTAGTAATCATAAAACGTTCTACCAAATTTTCTAATTCTCGGATGTTTCCAGGATAGTCATAACCCATCATGGTTTTTAATGTTGTTGCGGGAACTATTGAGATTTTTCGTCCAATGTTTGCTTGATACTTTTTCAAAAAGTGATCTATTAGAATTGGAATATCTTCCTTCCGTTCTCTCAAGGGCGGACTAGTGATGGGAAAGACATTAAGACGGAAAAAAAGATCTTCTCTAAAGTTCCCTTCCTCTATTCCTTTTTCTAGATTTCTATTGGTGGCTGCGATTACTCTCGCATTAGACTTTATGGTCGTGTTACCGCCTAGTCGTTCAAATTCTCCGTCTTGTAGGACTCTTAATAATTTTACTTGTAAGTCAATCGGCAGTTCTCCTATTTCGTCTAAAAAAATACTACTGTTGTCAGCCAGCTCAAAACGACCAATCCTTTGTTGATTTGCGCCAGTAAAGGCTCCTTTTTCGTGGCCAAATAATTCACTTTCAATTAAGTTTCTAGGAAGGACTGCACAGTTAACCTTTACAAGTGGTTTTGTTTTTCTTTTACTCAATGAATGGATCGCTCGTGCTAATAATTCTTTCCCCGTTCCTGATTCTCCTCTTATCAAAACGGTAGTGTTAGTAGAGGCAACGCGTTCTACAACATGTAAGGTCTCTTTAAATTTTTCGCTGGAAGTAATGATGTTGTGAAAATCGTGATTTTGATTGATTTCTTCAATCAAGTAATTGTTTTCCGATTCTAAGCGATTATTAGCTGCTTCAAGTTGTTCTACCAGTAGCTCCTTATCTTTACGCAGTTGATAAAATTCTAGTGCATGATCCAACACATTTTTCATCTGTAATTCTTTCCATGGCTTTGTCATATACCGATGGATCCCACAGTCGTTAATTGCTTTCACTACTACATCTAAGTCTGTATATCCGGTGAGAATAATTCGTATGGTGTCTGGAAAACGCGCTTTCACTTTTTTTAGAAACTCCGTACCAGATAAGCCCGCCATCCGTTGATCAGAAATGACCAAATGAATGTCATTTTCAAGTAGCAAGTCAAAACCTTCAAAAGCCGATCGTGCTGTAAAGATGTTAAATTGCCATTTAAAGGTAGCTTTAAAAGCTCGCAAATTATGCGGCTCATCATCTACATATAATATATTATACTTTTCAGTATTAGACATCTATTGTTTTTTATTTCAAATAATCCTTAATCCCATAGCTCGCTAGCACTCCTTCTCCTGTTGCAGCAGCCACTTGAGCGATGGCACCTTCTCTACAATCTCCAGCTGCAAATATACCTTCTTCTGAGGTTTGAGCAAGACCTGTTGTTTTAATAAAGCCTCTTTCGTTTAAGTCGATAAAATTAGCAAAGGATTTGGTATTTGGAATAAGTCCAATGAAAATAAATACTCCATCAGCCGTTAATAATTCTTGTTCTTTAGTTTCGTTATCTTCAATCTTTAATGCTTTAAATAAACCGTCTTCATTAGCTATAAATTCTAAGGAGGTTTTATTCATATAGGTAGTGATGTTTTTAACAGAGTCTAATTTTTCGACATAGGTTTCTGAAGCTGAGAATTCAGATTTGATATGAATAATTTTTACACTATTACAAAAGCTAGCTAAAAAGATTCCTTCCTCTAAGGCAGAGTTTCCACCACCAATAACAATAATATCTTTATCTCGATAAAAAGCACCATCACAGGTTGCACAAAAATGGACACCGGAGCCGACTAGTTCGCTTTCTCCCGGAATGCCTAATTGACGATAGGTGGAGCCAGTGGATAGCACCACTGATTTTCCAAGGTAGTCTTTTGTGGCTGTTTTTATGATGAATAGATCTCTATCTTTTTCAATGGAAACGACATCTTCTCCCGTTTTTATGGTAGCACCATAAGTTCTTGCTTGTTCTTCCATTTTGTCCATTAAGTTAGGACCGGATATGGAGGTAAAGCCTGGATAATTTTCAATCTTTCCTGTTAGAAAAGCATTACCGCCAATTGTTTTCTTTTCCAAGATAAGGGTGTCAAATCTATCTCTTTGTGCATAGATAGAGGTGGTAAGTCCGGCGGCTCCACCACCAATAATAATCGTATCAAATACTTTTTCTTCTTTTACTTCCTCTAGATTTAATGCTTGACGAAGTTCTTCATTCTCAGGTTCTACTAATATCATATCATCGTTGATGACTATGGTAGGAACTTTACGTTTTCCATTGTTTATTTTAGTGATGATTGGTATCGACCACTCGTGTTGGTCAATGTCTATAAATTGATAATTAATATTGTTATCGTTTAGAAATGACTTAGATTTTCTACAGTCCGGACACCAATCTGCTCCATATAAAATTATGCGATAATCTTCATTGATTCCTAAGGCGGCAGCTAAACTATAGTTGTCGGGATTGGTATGAGACTTTCCATTTATTATGATGGTTGGAATAATGCGTTTTCCATTATTAATTGACTCTACTTTTTTTGTTGCTTCTTGGTCTAAGTCAACATCAATGAACTCATATTTAATATTGTTTTCTTTTAGAAAAGCTTTTGCTCTGCGGCAATCAGGACACCAATCTGCTCCATAAAGTACGATAGTATTCATATTTTGAATGTTTAAGTTTTTAGAAAAAGTTTAATTTGTTCATGTACTTACCCTTGAAGTTATCTAATAAATTTCTTTCGCAAGGGTAGGGTAGCTGCGACTTTCATTACTTCTTCTTGATCTCGCGTAAAGCTGAATTTTTTTAAATAACAAGGTTTATAATAGGACATATAATTTTCCATCAATGGCTTATAGCTAAATCCCTCTTCGTTTTTCAAATTGCTCAGTTCGCAAGTAGAGTAATTAGCGTAAACTTCAAAAATGGTTCCTGGGTCTGGTGGAGTATCACAAATTCTATCACCTAGTAAGTCACAATTTTTAATTTTGAAATCGTCTTTCCCATATTGCATTTCTTCAAATGTATGGTAGAGACCCCAAAAATGTCCCATCTCATGAGCAAATATTTTGACATTAGAAATATCAAATCTAGTCATCACTATATTATTAGTACGTGCCGAGAGTATGTAAGAAAAACCTCCTGTTCTACCACAACTTACACTGGTTGGTGATACGTTACAAAAGGGTTCACCGTGATCAAAAATGTAAACACTAATCATATTTTGATCGTCATATTTATCTGAGAAATTATTATAGATATTATATGAATCGGTTGAAAGTCCTTCTAGCTTTAAGTCAGAAATAATAACGTCTGTTCTACTAATAAAAAATACAAAGTTGGTTCCAGTAAATGACTCATTCAGATTTTCAATGGCTTTTCTAATGACTAATTCTTCAATTTCTACTTCTACAGAATCTTCTTGAATGATGGCTATTCTTAGGGGTATTCTTTTAATAGAATCGGTATTAGTAAGATTCATGATTGAATCATTTTTTAATTGTAAATATACTAATTCAGTATTGGTTCGTTCATCACCTGCAAGATCACAAACTGCTAAGCACCAGTTTTTGGTTTCAAGTACTTGTGCGACAGAATAGTAAGCAGAAACGATAATTAGAATAATAAATACTAAGGTCCTTTTCATATTAATTTGATTAAGGTCAGTGTAGTTTTTATCTTAAGTGCTTTCATACAAGGTAGTAAAAAATCAATTGAAACCGTGGTGCTTCTGCTAATTTGGCGTGTTCTTTTTTTTAATTTTCTAAAAAAGGTAGCAAGGAGACATTAGAACCCATGTATTTATGTTTAAATTTACCACAAAAAATAGATATGGCATTTAAGAATACACGTTTTTTCAATCGTGATCTTTCCTGGTTAAGATTTAATCATCGGGTATTACAGGAAGCAGCTGATCTAAGAAATCCACTTTATGAACGACTTAAATTCTTAGCTATACTTTCTTCTAATTTAGATGAGTTGTTCCTAAAACTAAAAAATTATTGATCTCTCCGTTTTCTTCAAGAAGTAGTTTTATCGAATTAATTGAGCAAGAAATATCGTTTGCCAATGCTGGAAAAGAAGCTTGTATTATTTTAAAACTCAACAGCCTGCAAGACGAGAAAATGATTCAAATGCTTTACAAAGCCAGTAATGCAGGAGTGAAAATTCGATTATTGGTTAGAGGAATTTGTTGTCTGGTGGCAGGAGTTGAAGGACAAAGTGTAAATATTTATATCACCAGTGTTGTTGGTCGTTTTTTAGAACACGGTAGAGTTTACATTTTTGGTAATGATGGAAAAGAGAAAATGTATATCGGTTCAGCAGATTGGATGACGCGTAACTTAGATCATCGGATTGAAGTGATTACGCCAATTTTAGATCCAGATGTTTATCGAACAATAAGAAACGCCGTTCAGTTGCAATTAGATGATGAGGTGAAGGCCAGAGTGATTGATGCGAATCAAGAAAATGAATATGTTGGTCGTTCGGAAGGGGAGAGCTCTCCATTGCTTATTTATAAGAGTATTGATCAATAATATGATGGAGATCTTGTTCAATTTTTTTTGCCTACAGAATGGAGTGATTGTATACTATCTTTGTATGCAGTTATAAAAAGAGTTATCTAATGTCCCGGTATATAGGCCCTATTTCTACGATGGTTACCTTACTTCCTAATTCTGCAATAGAACTAGGGCTAGTTATTATTAAAAGAAATAAAAATTAAGGCAACTATATATTAACTTCTTTTTTTAGTTAATATATAACAGCCTTAATTTATAAACAGCTTCTATATCTTGTTGAACAAAGCTCCTTCGTCGCAACTCCCCCTCAACCATTTCCCTCTATCTCACTTTCCAACAAAAAAACTTAATTATTCTTTTTTCTTATCTCAATATCGTAATTTATTTCCATTATTTAACCTTTAAACATTTTTA
>CALLPK010000081.1 GCA_938015415.1 uncultured Saprospiraceae bacterium | reverse complement strand
ATCACCTCAAGAGGGTGGAAGCCAGCTTCTCTTAGCAACTCTAGTTCTCGGATATAACCAAAGCCATAGAGTTGAAAGATGAATCCGGAATCAGAACCGGCAGTAACTCTGCCACCTCTATTTTTGTATTCATTGACAAAGGTCATCCACAGCTTGTAGTTGTCTCTCCAGTCTACTTCTTCTTCTGTTCCCCAAAAGTGCCAGTACGAACCGTGCGAGATTTTACTGGGCATATAGAATTGCCAGAGAGAAGGAATGGTGTATTCTTCGTGCCATTCTGCCCGTCGCGCGCGCATCAAATCCCGACTCGCTTCATAAATATTAAAAGTTGGATCGATGGTGAAATCCAGTGCTAATAATTCGTCCATCACTTTATTCCAGTGGTCAGAATAGGGTGGAGCGGCCTGTGTCCATAGTCGTCCCGCTTCCTTAAAACGGTGCTGTTCATTTTGGTAATTATAATCTACGGGATAATTTTGAACGGTCCGGTCGATAAATAATGCTTCTGGCAAACCGTACCAGTGTTCCATCGTCGTCAGTCCCGCCCGTGCCGACTTTAGCACGTTCCATCTACCGACATCCATCTGTGCGTGGTGACAAGCAGAACGTAAACCGAGTTTTTTATTTTCATTGAGGGCCGCCGCCATAATTTTTGGGGAAGCCCCAAAAAATTTGATTCCGTCTGATCCTTTACTGGCATTTTTACGAACCCAGGCCCGAGCGGCTTCCGGGCTAGTAATGCCGTTGTCTTCTCCTTGTCCAAAAACAGTATACGCCTGAATTCGGGGAGCCGTAATGATTCCTGCGTCGCTTTTCTTTTTATGTTCCAAAACCCAGTCGAGCCCATTTCCACAGGAAGGGTCTCGGATGGTTGTAATCCCGTGCCCCATCCAAAGTTTAAAGACATATTCCGCGTCGGCACCCTGTGATTTTCCGCCGATATGTCCGTGCATATCTACGAAGCCCGGTAAAAGATACATGCCATTGCAGTCGAGTTCTTTGCCACCTTCTTGTAGCTTTGGTCGATTTTCCGGATTGATATCTACACCCGGATAACCAACGATGGAAATTTTTGTGATTTTATTATTTTCTACTACAATATCAATTGGTCCCCTCGGAGGAGCACCGTTTCCATTGATGAGGGTGATGCCGCGAATGATGAGTTGGGGGTATGGGCCGTCGCCTTCTTTGACTTCGGGTGCTTTTTTGACTTGGGCTTGGAGAGTGGTGGTGATTAGAAAGAGGAATAAGAAGAGGTGATTTTTCATAGATAGGTATCAAAAGTTTTGGAGGATGGATATGATAAAAGATGATCAAGGTCTCATCTAATCAACGTTCTTAAGAATAATATTTGCAGTCGTTAAAATTACGAAATTTATTTATTCCTGATACCAAGGACTTTTATTATTTAAATTAGTTCTCATTATGTTTGTATGCTTTACCAGAAAAATCCAGGTATAACTCATTGCCATCTTTGTCTTTCACTATGCAATAGATAGTGGAGATGTTACTGCGCATTTCTTTTTCTGCAAAGGTTAAATGACATTTTTCGTATTGCGCTACGAAATTTGCAAAACGAAATTCTGAAGTTTCAAAAATAATTTTCAGATTCTTAAAATCAATAATTTTAAAACCCAATTTTTTGTTTTTATCACGTAGAACACCATATCCGGCTAACTTTGTGTGGTAGAACTTAACTTTATTAATTTCATTTACCAGGCGTTTTTTTCCTTTACTGTTAATGAATCCGTGGTTATCTTCCAGATCAACAAAATAAAACCAATCACCTTTTTCTTTATATTTGTATTCCTCCGAATACCTAATTTTTTTATAATTAAAATCAAATTCTTTTAAGTTTTTACCCTGTTCGTTAATGATTCCCCATTTTCCGTCTTTTGATGCAGCAGCGTGATTTTTTTTATCGAGTAAAAAGGGGCCTTTTATATAAGCTACATCTTTATACGAGAATTTTCCAGTGCTATAATCTCTTTTATCGTAGATGTTGGAAACGGATACAATTTTGTTATCTTCTACCGTAAACCCACCCTGCGGCAAATCATCGACTACTTTGGGATGATTAGATCTTTCCTCGTGATGATAAATTCGTTCTCCGGGCTCGTATTGTTCTACAGAAAAATCAGGATATAAGAAAATGACATTATTGGGAACCACTTCAATTTCCAAACAGCCTTTTCCCATATTCGTCTTTTTAAATTTAGCTGGTATCAGTATTTTGCCATCTACTTTAGAGAAGTATCCCCATTTTTCGTTTTCTTGGAATGGTAGTAAGGAAGTAAATGGCGTATCTTTTATAGTATTAAATTGCTTTAAAAATTTCTCTTTTTCTTTTTTTATTAATTCAGGAATGCCGTTCCAATAGTCGGATTTTCTAAAGTTTTCGAGATTGGGTTCTGATATTAATAAATCTTCTCCAAAAAAACCATTTTTTATACCATGCCGTAAATATTGGTTTGCTTTTTTAATGTCACCCAATTTACTCGTTGCGATAGCAGCATAGTAATAATCCCTTCCGTTTCTTTGGTATTTTTCGAATGCCTGTTCGTAATATACTATAGCATCCTCATAACTTATTTGAGTAAACATACTGAATTCAGCATTATAAATATCATTTAGATAATCCGCTGGTTCGCTATTTGCGATCGTACTTCGATGCGTACTATACGTTCCATTGAGACACTTTTTATTTTCAAGATGTGCACGGGAATGATTTTCAGAAACTTCATAAATGGTGCAGTCGCAGCCGGGGACATACGCTCCTTCGGCGTTTATTTTGTACAGCTTCATAAGTGGAAATAATCCGGCTTTATTCCCTTTGTTAAAAAGCATATATCCCTTTTCATAGTACATATTACCATGGTCATGCAGGGACCAAATAGTGTCTGTATTTAAAAAATCAACAGATACTGGTTTGTCTAATATATGATTCTTGTATTTTTATGGATAGTGATTTTTAATATCTTTGTCAACGTACAAGGTTTGTAAGCCTTTGTTATTTCTGAGTATGTTGTCAAGTATATCCGCTCTGCCATTGTGCTTGTTGATCGCATTAGCCAGTATGATGAGTTGGTAGAAGGTGGGGAGTAATAAATCTTGTTCGTTAGATTGGATAAAATTAAGGTAAGGTTCAAATCCAATATTTTTGAGCCAATTTTGGGACTGGTTAGCGCGATTATATATTAACTCTTCGTTGGAGAGAATATTATTATATTCTAGTTTGCTAAGTTCTTTTGGAATGAAGCGTATCCCGATTTTTTTTATGATTTTATAGTTTCCATCTATTATCACCTTATTACAGTCAGGATTTCCACCCATCCCTTTACGTCCTTTTGCCTGAAATTTGAAAGTTCCATCCTGGTTCAGAAAAATGGTATTATTTGTTCCGAAATTGTCAACGTAAAACGTATCTTGAATTTGACTCTCTAGATCATGTGAATTGAGGAGAAATCCTAAAAAAATAATTACCTGCCATAGACGCTTCATAGATGTAAAATATTTTTTATACTAAACAAAGAGTCTATTCAAAAATCATTCCTTTCTCTCCAACTCCCGCAATGCCTCCATCTTCACATAATCCAGCGCTTTCGCGTGCGTAGATTCCAAAATAACTTTCGGTGCTTTTCCTGCGTCGTACGCTTCTTTCCAGCGCACCGCGCAAAGGCACCAACGGTCGCCCGCTTTTAAGCCTGGAAAATTATACTGTGGAAGAGCAGTACATAAATCATTGCCTTGCGCTTTGGTGAAATCCAAAAATTCCTGAGTCATTTCTGCGCAAACTACGTGGCGTCCGCTATCGGTGGGTCCGGTATTACAAACTCCGTCACGGTAATAGCCCGTCATCGGATCGGTACAGCAAGATTTTAACTCGGTACCCAATACATTTTTAGCAGCTTCCATGTAGTTATCTTTTTTTGAAATATTGATGAATGCGTAGCAGCAAAGTATCGCAATTATTAATAGTGAAATATTTTTCATCATTAGCTTTTTAGTATGTGACAAATTGCGGGATTGTGTTAAAGCCAGTTAGCTAGTCAGCCGACACCGGTTAGCCAGTTGGCTTCCCTCAGATGTAGAATAAGTTAGAAGGAAGCCAACTGGCTAATCAGCAAATCTTATATCAAAAAGAAGCCATAATTTTTTCCAGATCCACATGATTTTTGATAAGTTCAATGGCGCGTCGTACTTTCCAGGGAGTATCCGTATTAATTTTAACCTCTATCTGATTAATCTTGGTGTATGCACCGAGTGTATCCAGGTTTGTGGAGACTACCGGGATTTGGTGTTTATCAATATATTCCATATCAATTGTTGGGTGTTCGCCTTGTCCGGGGTTGAGCCGTCCTTCTCCGGTGAGGATGATACCTGCTAGTGGACAAGTTTCTCGACCCATTTTGGCGGCGACCATTTCGACCGTTCGGACCGACTCGTTGGCTCGTTTATAACTAACAACCAGTAACTGATTATTTTGTTTATGAATATTTTCAACATCATAAACCAGCGAGCCGGGAATAATTTTTTCAATACGGTTAAGCAATTTTTTTTCGTAACAAATACTCTTTCCTTTGATGGCCTCTTTTACCGTATACATGATGGGGTAGGACATTCTTTTTTCGTAGGGTAGCAGGCCGAGGAGTGGAATGCCCATCTGTTCCAGTTTTTTACCGACGTAGTTTTCTACCTTTTGCATTTTTTTAGGTAGCACTTTGTTAACGATGACACCGATGATGGGAACGTTTTGTTCCCGAAATAAAGCGAGGGACATATTGAGTTTGTCAATGGTATTCCCGATGCCACCTTCTACGACCATAACGACTTTAGCGTCCAGTAATTTTGCGACATCTGCGTTGGAAAGATTGACGATACTTCCTACTCCGGGATGTCCGGTACCTTCGTAGACGACCACTTCGTTATGCTGGTGTAAAAACTCAGCAGCTTCCAGAATATTTTGGCGGTAAGGGTATTGTTCAGGATTATCCAGATAAGCGGTCGTTGCGCCACTTCCCAGTATGACGGGACTATGAAATTTTTGCGAAAGCTCAAAATTCATAATCTTAGAAAAAAGAAAGGCATCTTTATCTACGGTGAGATTTTCAAAATCCTTTACTTCTTGCCCTACGGGTTTACAGTAACCTACCCCCTGAAGGTCTAAGCTGCTAAGCGCTGCGGTTAAGCCCAGGGTAGAAGTTGTTTTTCCGACGTGTTGTCCGGTGGCGGCAACGTAAATACTTTTTTTCATGTTTAATTTGATTTGTCCACGTACTTTAGATCTTGCGTAAAAATAGGAAAATCATTCGAGTGTAGTCGGAATGGGGATCAATACCTGCTCTATCATGAGATTCCCGAAGCTAGTGGTACTCCCCGATTGGCTTAAATTAGCCAAAAGCTTTTAAAAATTCTTCTAAAAATACTTATCTTTCCTTTTCAAATTTAAAACGTCTTCTTATGTATTCAATGCTTTTACACAGTCACTCCGGTATTCGCTGGATTGTTCTTATTCTGCTTGTTCTGGCAGTAGTCAATAATGGAATGAAATGGCAATCCGGCAAAGCCTTTACGGATAAAGACCGGAAGCTTAACCTTTTTACCATGATTTTCTCGCATATTATGTTGTTGCTCGGAATCGCGCTTCTTTTTATCAGCCCTAAAGTAAAAATAGGGGAAGGTGGTATGAACGAAGTAGCCCGTTTCTTTATGACCCAGCACATGACCTGGATGATTGTAGCCATCATTCTAATCTCCGTTGGTAATATTCGTTCTAAAAAATTAATTGGTGATAAAATAAAATTTAAAGCAGCCTTTATTCCTTTTCTACTAGCGCTCGTCGCAATTTTATACGCAATTCCGTGGCCGGGCAGAGGGTACGGTGGAGGATGGTATTGAGAAGTTCTAAAAAAAGTAGCGTCTTCTGTGCATTTTATACGGTTAATTGGTGAATCGTTAATTAGTCCCGCTAACGTGTATATTTAAAGTAAATATTTGGAGAATTCTTATTGCCCCACATTTTAAAAATAAAGGAAGCCATACGCTCAGATATTTTGTTAAAAAAACACTCAAATTTCTCATGGGAAAGGCTGCGAGCAGAATAAGTCTGATATTAGTGTTGAGCTGTTTGATACCAGGTCTGTCCCTTTTGTCAGCGCAAGATAAATGGTTTGAGGTGCCGCTTTCCGGGCGGATTGCGAGTTATGATATTGACGTGGAACTGGATACTGCTGCTCATCATTTAAAAGCAACTCAAACCATTTATTGGCAGAATCCTTCTGATGATACCATTCGCACTATTCCTTTCCATTTATATTTAAATGCCTTTAAAAATACGGAATCTACTTTCTACCGGGAAAGTTTTGGGTCGGGTCGCTTTCCGAGGGAAGGGCAGACGACCGAAGCCGACTGGGGCTGGATTAATATTGATAAAATAAAAATTGGAGATGGCGTGGATCTCAGTAGCCAACTTCGATACATTCATCCCGACGATGATAATGACAAAGATCAAACGGTGATAGAACTTGTTCTGCCGGAGCCGGTCTTACCGCGTGCCAAAACCGTTTTAAAATTAAACTGGACCGCTAAAATTCCTAAAATAAAAATCCGGACGGGATACAGTAAAGACTTCTATTTGCAAGCACAGTGGTTTCCCAAAGTTGGTGTTTACGAACCCGCCGGAATGCGTTTTGCGAAGACCGGACAGTGGAATTGTCATCAGTATCATGCTACGACGGAGTACTACGCAAATTTTGGAAATTACAATGTTAGCATTAATGCTCCATCTAATTATATTGTTGGTGCGTCGGGTACCCGGACAAAAGTGGATACCGAATCCAACGGAACCAGCACACATTTTTTTCACGGCGAAGATATCATTGATTTTACCTGGACGGCTTCCCCGCATTTTGAGGTAGTGAGAGAGGAGCATGCGGGTATCGAACTCGAACTATTGATTAATGATGCATATACTTGCTGTACGGATCGCTATCTCGAATCTGCCAAATATGCCATTGACTATCTGGGCGAAAGACTGATGCCTTATCCTTTTCCCAAGCTTACGATTGTGGTACCACCGCTCCACGGCATCAACGCTGGTGCGATGGAATATCCTACGCTCATCACTGCGCCGGGGATGTACGGTTTTCCGGATTGGCTGCGGTCGCCGGAATATTTTGTGATCCACGAATTTGTCCACCAGTATTTTATGATGATGGTGGCGACCAACGAATTTGAGGAGGCCTGGATGGACGAAGGATTTACCTCTTACTGGAAATCGCGGATTCTGGATGATGCTTACGGTGTCAAAAATTCAGTGATTGATCTGCCGTGGGTACGGATGGGCGCCATGGAATTTTTCCGGAGCCGCTACGTCGGAATGGATAATATTCATCTGGCAGAAAGCACCCGGGCTGGCTGGGAATATCCCAACGGATCACCGCGTGCGCTCTTCTATTCCAAGCCGGCTACCTGGCTTAAAACTCTGGAAGGTGTCGTGGGTATTGAAAAGATGGACGAGTTGATGAAAACCTATTTCAATCGCTGGAAATTTAAGCATCCTTGCCGCTATGATTTTATCGACGTGGTAAATGAGGTAACGGGCGAAGATATGGACTGGTTTTTTGATTATGTGCTTTATGGTACCGGGACTTGTGACTATGCGGTGGGAAGTATTCAACACGTTGAAATGGCAACGGCGGACCTTGGAATTTGGGAAGATAGTCTGATGGTGAAAAAACAAAATCCGCCCAAAAAGTACCGGGCAAAAGTGGTATTGGAACGACTCGAAGACATTCAATTGCCCGTAGACATTCTGGTACACTTTACGGATGGAACGGAAGTTTGGGAACGTTGGGATGGGAAAGCACGGACCCACGGACTGACTTACGAAACCGACGTACGGATTGCGTCTGTAGAGATTGATCCGTTACAAAAAATATATATGGATATCAATATTTTAAATAACAGCAAAAGGACTCAACCGAATACCCGTAGCATCTGGGCGTACGTGAGTAGCTGGGCGATGCGGATCCAGCAGGTTTTTCAGGGAGTTAGTTTTTTTATTTAACTCCCAAAAATTTCTGTCATTTCCGCCTCCCAGCCTCCTAAAGGAGTAGCTGCATTCGCGCAAATTTTCAGGAGTTAATTTTTTTAAATGAAAATAGTAAACGCGTTAAAATATGGGTTTAAGTTGGCTAGCCTCAATATAAAATTGTGGAGTCTGCTTTATCTGGTCAATTTGCTTTTTGCGGGGTTGGTGGTGGTACCGATATTATATTATCTGGGAGATGAACTGGCGTTGACCAAAGCAAC
>CALLPK010000080.1 GCA_938015415.1 uncultured Saprospiraceae bacterium | reverse complement strand
AACTCCGTCACTGAGGTCTTGGTAGCACCATTTGGGAACCGCTCCATCCCGATCGCATGCCAAACGATATTTCCGGCGGTGTCTACTTTGATAAGTTGGCTATGGGGCGGTATACTAAGATCATAAACATCTCTTTTGGCGGATATAAGAATACACTGATCCATCGTAACTTTAGCCTGATAAGGCGCCGACCTTTGTAAATCTTCTCCATAAATTTTTGACCATACCACATTTCCTAATGTATCAATCTTTTTTAAATTAATTGTTCGTTGATAGGGTTCATTACGTTGATTTAAAGCAGTTATATAAAGGTGATTATCAATACTTAACAGTGTGACTGGGAAAGAATAATCTTCACTCACTTGATAGGTTTGTTCCCATTCCGTTTCAAAGTCAGTGCTTTGCTTCCGGATCCGTAGATCATTGTCAATACTACGATCCTTCGCATAGAAAAAAAGTTGATTCCCGATTCGAGTGTAGGGATGGTCGGCAAATTTAAAATCATCGTAGGTAAAGTCCATTCGCTCGCCATTTTCTTGATTGAATGATATTACAGATGATAAGGTATCTGGATAGATAGCAGGCACAATAAATCGATCTTCAAACTGATAAATGGCTGTAGGTAGTAGATTGCGTTCAGGGATATTAAATAGCTTATGTCCATAATTCTGGGCCAAAAGGAAATTTGTTAAAAAGAAGAAAACATAAATTGATAATACCTTTTTCATGATTTTTTATTTTGGAGAATAAAAGGGAAAGACTTAACTCATTCTCCAATCACCACCAACTCCGTCCACACCTTCCCATCTCTTTGCGTCGCCGATAAGATATAAGTCCCGGCAGCCAAACCAGACACCTCCAACTCCAGCTGATTACCGATATTTCCAAGCTGCTCCATTTGTTTTTTACCCGTCATATCATAAATCCGCACTTCCATCAAATCAGCCAGCTCCACGGTAAGTCGGTCTTTCGCAGGATTCGGATAGACGCTGATTTGCGAGGTTTCTGCTCCGTCTATTAACTCCACCGCCGTCACAATATCATCACAACTATCTCCATCGAAACAACCGTGCTCGTTTACCCGCATGATCCATACCGGAGCATATTCACCTACTCCCAATTTCCAGGCAGTACCGACCGTTACCAAGTCCCCATTCTCCAACTCAATCATATCTCTAAAGCTATTTAAATCATTAAATTGATCTATTCCAGGATACTGGTATTTTTTTGCCCAGATCGTATCTCCCTGATGGTTCATCTTGGTAATCAAGCCATGACTACCCAATTCTAAATCTCTCGAAGACCCAACAGCAAAAAAATAATCTCCCCGGCCGTTGATCAGATCAATGATCCCTACGCTCGTTGTATTCGGTGATAAAATATATTTATAAAATAAAAAGTTCCCATCCGCGTCGTACCAGTCCATCCGGATCGGCTCCTCGTACCAGCCCAACGCAATAAAATCGGGAGTCTGTCTTTTATACACCGCGTAGGCCTGAATGATTTGTCCATTGGACAACTCCGTCACTGAGGTCTTGGTAGCACCATTTGGGAACCGCTCCATCCCGATCGCATGCCAAACGATATTTCCGGCGGTGTCTACTTTGATAAGTTGGCTGTGGGAATTGTCACCAACCACGTAAGTAAGCCTTTTTGCTGACATCAAAATTCCCTGATCCATCGTCACCTTGGTCTGGTATGCTAATGATCTTCTTAAATCCTCCCCATAATTTTTTGACCAAACTACGTTTCCTAGCGTATCAATTTTTTTTAGATTAATTACCCGCTGATGTGGCTCATTTCGTTGATTGATTGCGGTAATATAAAGGTGATTATCGATACTTAACATACTAGATGGAAAAGAATAATCTTCACTTACTTGATAGGTTTTTTCCCAAATAGTTTCAAAATCGACATTTTGTTTACGAATCCGTAGATCATTATCAATATTACGATCCTTGGCGTAGAAAAAAAGCTGATCACCAATCCGGGTATGAGGATGGTCTGCAAAAGTAAAGTTATCATAAATAAAATCCATTCGATTCCCTACCTCTTGATCAAATGAAATTACGGAAGATAGTGTACCTGGATAGATCACAGGAGTAATAAATCGATCTTCAAATTCATAAATGGCCGCTGGCAGTAGGTTGCGTTCAGGGATATTAAATAACGCATGACCATAATTTTGGGCCAAAATCACACTAGTAAAAAATAGAAAAGCGTAGAGAAACAATATCTTTTTCATGATCTTTATTTTAGAAATAGCTTCTATCAACAAGAATATAAGCATAAAACCGTTTCTAAACCAATCCAGCCTTCATCTGTTTATTAGTTACACTCTTGCGAAACTAAGACGTTGTAATGCTCACTAAACCCTACGCCCTTGTCTGATTTCTGGAAAAAAATAAAATCACTTTTTCAAGACTCCGAAGAGAGTTCACCCTCGCAGCCCGTGGTCCACGAAATCATCGAACGGAGCGAAGCTGAAAAAATGGCTTACGAAAAGTGGAAGACGACCCTTTCCGCAAAACGGATGCTCGACTGGCTCAACAATCAATACGCGGCTTATCTCTCTCCCACCGCACAGACGGACGACGCCGTCGCCTTTTTAAATACGCCATCCGCAAAAGGATTTGTCGTACATTTTCACCAAACGGAATATCGTAAAGCGGAAATACTGCACCTGTTTGATCTGCTCCGCGAAAAGGTATTGGAAATGAATTACAATAGTTATGTCAGTGATGTCCGAACCTTTAACCGACCACAATGGGTCGAATCCGTGCAGCGACATTACATGAAGCCTTCGCTGAATTTTTATAAAAAAGAAGCCGAAAAATTTAATCAGGGCTACGGAAATATCAAGATTGAATTGGAGTTTAGAAATGATAAAGTTTATAACCTACGCTTTAGCGCAACGACTTATCAGGATCAGAATTTTACCAAAGCCGATGAATTTAAGGAACTGATGGGAATGGTCTTGCGGTGATTTTTTGGCTGGTTGGCTTCCCTCAATCGTAAAATTCCATTGCAATAAATTTCTAAATTGAGTAAAATAATCCTTCATACCCTCATTAATGCGCCAATTAAGCGGTGTTTTGATCTTTCTACCTCGATTGATCTTCACAAAATTTCTGCTTCAAAAACAAACGAAGAAACCATTGCCGGAGTTACCGAAGGATTGATCAACCTCCACGAAACGGTCACCTGGAAAGCAAAACATTTTGGATTTTGGCACCGGATGAAAGTTCAAATTACGGAATATAAAAAGCCAAATTACTTTGTGGATGAAATGGTAGATGGAATATTTAAATTCATGAAACATAGACACGAATTCAGGCAAACTGAAAACGGAACCATCATGACGGATATCTTTGATTTTTCGTCTCCACTTGGCATTTTAGGAAAAATAGTTGACCATTTAATCCTTAAAAATTACATGACTAATTTTCTAAAAAAAAGAAATCAAATAATTAAAGAATTTGCTGAGTCTGAACAATGGAAAGAAGTATTAAAAAATTAATATTAAATATTTTGATTATGTGAAAAAGCTGTTTACATTTGTGTCCTCATTCTCTCGCTTTCAAAAAAGACTTTCGATAAAGTCTGATCAAATAATGGTTGGGAAAACTACCGTAACACTATGGAGGCATAGATACTTCCAACCAACACAGAGCCGGCAATTGCCGGCTTTGTTCGTTTTGAACCCAACCTGTTTCCCTCGTTTACCGTCTATACTAGTGATAACCAGCGTCAAAGACCATACTAGTGGACATTTGCGGGTTTGAAGCTACTCCTTCAGGAGGCTGGGAGGTTGCAATGGAAAAAATGTTCAATAGTATGGTCAAAGAGAGATATTTTGAGTTTTCAACCCTTAAACTTGTAATTTTTCTTCCTGATTCACCGTTAGGTTACCGTATGCTCCCCAAAGGGGAAATTCGTTAAAAATTGATAAAAAAATCGTAATTTTGCCCGTCTATGAATAAACAATTGATCTTCGGTGTCGTATTTGGTTTGTTTCTACTCGCAGGAACCGCTTGTAAGAGTGAATATGAAAAGTTAAGGACCAGTACGGATACGGAATTATTACTAAAAAAAGCCAACCAATACTACGAACAAAAAGAATGGGCAAAAGCGCAGACTTTATTCGAATTAGTGATCGGAGCTTATAAGGGGCGTCCCGAAGCAGAAAAAGCGTATTTTTATTACGCATACACGCAATATTATCAACAGAAATATACACTGGCTTCTTACTATTTTAAGAATTTTGCTAATACGTATCCAAATAGCCAGTACCGGGAAGAAGCAGACTATATGGAGCATTACGCTAATTATAACCTCAGTCCCTCCTACCGCCTGGATCAGACGTATACGCAAAAAGCGATTGACGGATTCCAGTTATTTATTAACACTTATCCGACCAGTCCAAAGGTAAAAGAAGCCAATAAGCTGATTACCCAAATGCGAACCAAACTGGAAAATAAAGCGTACAAAGAGGCAGAGTTGTATTATGACCTAAAACAATATCAGGCGGCTACGCAGTCTTTCCAAAACTTGTTGAAAGATTTTCCGGACTCGCCACACGCCGAAGAGGTAAGATATTTGATTATAAAATCTAACTTCAACTGGGCAGAAAACAGCATTTTTGCCAGGCAGGCAGATCGATATAACAATACCATAAAATACACCGAAAACTTCCTTCGTAAACACCCCAAAAGTGATTACAATGATGAAGTAGAGAGTATTATTAATAAATCCAATAAGCAATTAAAAATTATCGCTAATGTCGGACATTAAATCAAGAGTTCAAGGCCTGGAGCCTAATTGTGGTGCACGGGATATTCACGAAATGATCAAGGACACCAAAAATGTCTATCGATCTATCGTCATCATCTCTAAAAGAGCCAAGCAGATTTCTGTCGATCTTAAACACGAACTACACAACAAACTCGAAGAATTTGCGGTGAATACCGATACCATCGAAGAAATTCACGAAAATAAAGAGCAGATCGAAATCTCTAAATTCTACGAAAGATTACCCAATCCAGTACTGATTGCCAGTGACGAGTTTTCCAATGGTGAAGTACATTACCACGATCGGGAAGAGAATAAATTCTAAGCAATTTCAAAATAAGATTTCTGGCCAACTGCCAGCGGGTTATTTAGCCCTCTTCTGTCATGTTTATTTTACAAAACATATCCTGAAGAGGGCTAATTAGCTTAATATCAAAGCCTTTTTATAAAGAGGTTGTTTAAAAAATTGAAAGCTAAAATTTTGGATTCTAACCTATCCGGCAAAAAAATTCTCCTCGGTATCAGCGGTAGTATCGCAGCTTATAAGTCAGCGCTGCTTACCCGGCTTTTTGTCAAAGCTGGTGCAGAAGTACAGGTCATTATGACCCCCTCCGCCACCGATTTTATCAGTCCGCTGACCCTTAGTACCCTCTCACAACGTCCCGTTTTTGCAAATGTCCACAGCTCCGAAGGCTGGAACAACCACGTCCAACTCGGACTCTGGGCCGACGTTCTGATCATCGCCCCCGCTACCGCAAATACCCTCGCTAAAATGGCCAACGGCATTTGTGACAATATGCTACTGGCTGCTTACCTGTCCGCACGGTGCCCGGTATTTTTTGCGCCTGCAATGGATCTCGATATGTGGGAACATTTTACGACCCGCAGCAATCTGGAAAAATTAACAGCGGGTGGCAATCACCTCATTCCCGTACGTCACGGAGAATTGGCCAGTGGACTCGTTGGAGCCGGAAGAATGGCCGAACCAGCCGAGATCGTTCAACTCATTAGCGATTTTACTCGCCAAACACAGGATTTAAAAGGCAAAACAGTCATCGTAACCGCTGGACCAACTTACGAAGCCATCGATCCCGTGCGCTTTATTGGCAATCGGTCTTCCGGAAAAATGGGGATCGCTCTGGCCGAAGAACTGGCGAGCCGAGGCGCTAAAGTTCAGTTAATTTTAGGACCTTCTAACCTAAAAACAATACATCCTGCGGTCCAAACAATCCCCGTGGAGTCCGCTCAGCAAATGTTTATGGCGGCAACGGATCTTTTTAAAAAAGCAGACGTAGCTATCTTAGCCGCCGCAGTGGCCGACTACCGGCCAGCGGAAGTATCCGACAAAAAGATCAAAAAGAAAGCGGGAGATTTATCTATTTTATTAGAGCGAACCCAGGATATTGCGGCCACACTGGGTGCTAGTAAAACTAAAAAACAGATCACCATCGGCTTTGCACTGGAGACAAATGACGAAAAAGCCAACGCCGAAGGTAAACTTCATAAGAAAAACTTCAATTTTATCGTTTTAAATTCGTTAAGGGATAAAGGAGCTGGATTTCGGCACGACACCAATAAAATTACCATCCTGCACACAGATGGAAATATGCTCGAATATCCACTTAAATCAAAAACGGCCGTTGCTACGGATATCGTCAACGAATTGGTCAAAATAATTTAATTATGAAAAATAGCATACTCGTTTTTATTTGCTTACTGGCTTTTAATTATACCCAGGCCCAGGAAATGAATTTTCAGGTAAAAGTAAACGTACCCAAAATCCAAACCGTCGATCCGGCTGTTTTTGAAGATATGCAACAGCAGATTGAGGAGTTTTTAAATACCAGAAAATGGACGGATCAGGTATACGAACCGAGTGAGCGAATTAGTGGTAACATTCAGATTAATATTACCGAAGAGCTCTCTCCTACCGAGTTTTCGGGAAGTATCCAGATTCAGGCGTCTCGCCCGATCTATGGAAGTTCTTCTGAAACGGTATTGCTTTCCCATAATGATAAAGACTTCCAGTTTTCTTATCAGCAATTTCAGCCCATTCAATTTAGTAATAATTCTTATCAGGATAATTTAAGCTCGATCCTGGGTTATTATGTTTACTTTATTTTAGGATTAGACGGAGATACTTTTGCTCCTTTTGGTGGGGAAGAACATTTTCGCCGGGCCCAGGAAATCGTCAACACCATTCCCGCTAACGTAGCGGGTACGTATCGTGGCTGGCGTTCACAGGATGGAAATCGGAACCGCTACTGGCTCCAGGAAAGTATGCTCAATCCACGACTACGTCCTTACCGGCAGGGAATGTACGATTATCATATTCGGGGTTTGGATATGATGCACCAAGATGTCGAAACGGCCCGTTTAGCAATGGCAACCGTACTGGAAGATATTGGTAAAGCCGAAAAATCCTACCCTAATTCTATGTCGCTACAGGTCTTTGCCAACTCTAAATCCAACGAAATAATTGATATTTTCAAAGTGGCAGATAGCCCCAGCAAGAAAACGGCAAAAACAGTAATGATAAAAATCGACGCAGCCAACGCAGCGAAGTATCGGTCAATCGGGCGGTGATATTTGATCTGCGGATTGATTGATTTGTAGATATTTTGATTTGCGAATTGGCGTATCGTCGCTAAAGGTAAAGGTGTAAACTAACAACTTTCTTGTTAAATTTAGTTAAAAAAAGCAGTGCGTGCTGACTTGTAAAAACATTCGTGTTTTGCGCTTGTTTTATAGGTAGAAAATCATCTACTTTTTGTGGTTGTTTTACACAACTTCATCATAAAATATTAAACATGCGTATATCTTTTTTAAGCCTCTTTTTTACTTTTGGAATATTTACGCTGCTCTCGGCACAACCTGACGGGAAAACACGACT
>CALLPK010000079.1 GCA_938015415.1 uncultured Saprospiraceae bacterium | reverse complement strand
GATGCCTGAGATGATGGGAAGGTTGGACAAGATGAAGGGGTTTTGTTTATTAAAAATAATGAATAATTCGTTAATGAATAATTAAGAATGTCTCTTCTGACGTTTTGAGCAAGTTATTAATTTTCAAAATAGATTTATTATAAAGAACAAACCAGGACTAAAAAAATGGCTTCCCAAAACACGGTCGAAGACACGATTCAGGGAAGCCAACAGCTGGTGGGTGTTCAATCTACTCAGCAAATAAAAAAAAATCTTCTGTGAAATTTGATAGTTAAATTTCGATTTTATGAAAATTTATTCTTGACAAAATTTTCTTGATAAACGAAAAAGTTCTTGCTTCGTGCGAAACCTCCGACCTTGAGCCTGACTGCCGTCAGGTGTAGTTTTTTTTTCTGCAAAAAAATGAACAGAAAGAATAAAGAAAAAGCTAAAATCTTGCAACCAATTACTTTACAAAAGTACAGAAGTTTTTTCATCAATTGAACACTCTGCCTTTTAGCTATTCACTCAGGCATTGGTTGCTCTTCCCAGTATCTCCTCCAGTTTTTCCACCATTTTCTTCGACCCCGTATAAAATGCCGTTCGCTGGTGAATGTCGGTAGGTTTTAAATCCATGATCGACTGGCTTCCATCCGAGGATTTTCCCCCGGCTTGTTCCACCAAAAAAGCCATAGGATTACACTCATAACAAAGCCGTAGTTTTCCGTTGGGAGCAATACTGGAATTGGGATACAGATAGATACCTCCTTTGAGTAGCGTACGGTGTACATCGGAGATCATCGAGCCAATGTAGCGCCCGGTATATGGACGCTTGGTCGCATTATCCACCGATTTGCAATAATCAAGATAAGCTTTTAAAGGCTCCGAAAAGTAGGCGTGATTGCCTTCGTTGATACTATAAGTACTACCGTCTTCCGGAATTTTCATATTGGGATGCGAAAGGAAAAATACGCCGATAGCTGGATCGTAGGTAAATCCATTGACCCCATTTCCGGAGGTAAACACCAACATGGTCGAGGAGCCATAAATTACGTAACCAGCCACTACTTGCTCGCTACCAGGTTGCAGAAAATCTTCTTTAGTGGCCGTTGTTCCAATCGGAGAGGTTCGGCGGTAAATGGCAAAAACGGTTCCTACCGATACATTTACTTCAATATTGGAGGAGCCATCCACCGGATCGATCAGTACGATATATTTTCCGTTGACGCCGGCCTCATTTTCAAAAATAATGGTTTTATCTTCTTCCTCAGAACCAATTCCACAGACTTCGTTTCTGGCCTTTAGGGCGTTGATAAAAAGTTGATTCGCGTATAGGTCCAGCTTTTTTTGTTCCTCGCCCTGGATATTTTTTTCACCCACTTCCCCCATCAGGTTTTCCACCAATCCGGCTTTGCTCAACTGGCTGTTCATGATTTTAGCCGCCAACCTGATCGAGCTTAGCAATCTGCTCAGTTCCCCTTTTGCATACGGAAAATCTGCCTGATTTTTTACAACAAATTCTCCCAGGGTAGTTAATTCGTTCATGCTGTTTTCTGTTAAATCTACTGACATTATTCTTGTTTTTTTTGTAGTGAAAAATGTTATTAATAAATAAAGCTCGCCTGCCCCAGCAGATATTTTGCTTCCCTCTTTGTGGACCTACTTAAACAACTTTAGATGAAAAACCAAGGTAAGATTAAAAATTAGAATTTTTTAGAAATTCGAATTATTTCTAATCATAACTTAGATTACGGTGAATTGGGATTGTATCCTTTAAAATGAAATAGATTATATTTGTGATAGTAGTTATTACTATAATGGTTTGGTAACTTTTACTATTTGAAAATAGCACATTAAGACATGAAAGAGGTATTTTGGCAATGGTTATTTTGGTTGGGAATGATAATAAGTGCTACTTGTCATTTAGATGGACAAGAAGTGACTTCTTTTCAGCACTTGTCAAAAAGAGATGGTTTGTCACAGGTATCCGTTTTTGCCATTGCCCAGGACAGTGCTGGATTTATGTGGTTTGGAACTAGAAATGGGTTAAATAAATTTGACGGATACCAATTTAAGGTATACAAAAAAGACACTTCCAGTCCTAGTCTGGTGGCCGATGATGTTCGCTATCTTTACAGTGATCCGGTCACCCATGACTTATGGATCGGAACTATTTCGGGTTTGGGACGATACCAAATGGGAATGGATAAATTTAGCAATTATCTGAATGCTGTTACCGATAGTACTTCCTTATCCAATAATGTTATCCGGCAGGTTTTTAGGGATTCGAGAGGTCGATTGTGGGTGGGTACGTCTATTGGTTTGAATTTATATCAAAAAGAGCAAGACAATTTTATCAGATACTATCTTAAGGATTCGCGTAACCTTGATATAGTTAGCAAAGATATTAAAGTGATTTTTGAAGATTCGGAAAATCAGATTTGGGTAGGAACCAACGATGGCTTGTACCGGTTGCTGGAAGAAGATACTTTACGTTTTGAGCAGATAGAAAATATCTCTTTGAGTGATACCCACATCAAAAGTATAGTAGAAAATCCCGATCATAATTTATGGATTGGAACAGATAGAGGCGGATTAAACTATTGGAATCGTTCCCAAAATAAAATGACCATTTATAAAAGCGACAAAAATGCTCAGCACAAAATAAGTCATAATACGATTCGATCAATGGTCATGGATCATAATGAGAACCTGTGGGTCGGTACCTTTGATGGTCTCAATTTATTAGAAAAAGGTCAAACGGAATTTAAGATTTTAAAAAAAGAAGTATTCTCAAATACCGGAATTTCTGATCAGTCAATTCATTCCCTTTACGTAGATCGAAGTGGTAGCTTGTGGATAGGAACCTATTATGGCGGGGTAAATCACTGGGTAGACAAGTATAACCAATTTAAAAACTTTAAATATATTCCCAACCAAAATTCGCTAAGTGGAAATGTAGTTAGCTCATTTGCCGAAGATGAAAAAAATAATTTATGGATCGGTACCGAAGGCGGTGGCTTGAATTATTTTGATAAAGAGAAGAATCAATTTCAGCATTATCAATTTCAGTCAGGAGTAAAAAACTCCTTAAGTGGGAATAATATCAAAACAATGCTTTTAGACAAAGATCAGCTTTGGATCGGAACATTTAAAAGAGGTTTAAACCGGTTAGACATTCCAAGTGGAAAATTTACGCACTTCAAGGCCAATGCTTTTGATAAAAATATTCTAGCTGCCGGCGGCACGTCACTGTCAAATAATAGTGTCTACGGTTTACACAAAGAAGGTGATCTGCTTTGGGTACTAACCTACGGAAGTGGACTGGATATCCTGGAAGTTACTACCAATAAATTTCATAATTTTTCGGAAAATGCTAAAGACACGAATAGCATCAGCTCGGATCTGGTCAGAGTTGTTTTGAAAACGGCTACTGAAAATTTTTGGATCGGAACCGAAAAAGGACTCAATAAAGTGTTTTTGGATGAAAATGGGTTGCCCAATAAGTTTAAAACCTATTTTCCCAACGAAACGATCTACTCCCTGCAGGAAAGCAGTAACCAAAAAATATGGATGGGTACCTATACCAACGGTTTGTATCTTTTTGATCCTGAAAATGGAAAAAGTACGCATTTTACTACCGCGGATGGATTAGCAGGAAATACGATCTTTGGAATTTTAGAATTCAACGAAGAAGAGGTATGGCTTAGTACAAATAATGGAATCACAAGGTTTAATCTGAAAGAAAAGTCATTTACCAATTATGATTATTCTAATGGCCTGGCCAACCTGGAACACAATTTTAACGCCTACTATAAAACGCGCTCAAATAATTTTCTTTTCGGCGGGATTAACGGGTTTACCGAATTTAACCCGCAACATATTCAACCTAATAAATTTATACCGCCCATTGTTTTTACCGAGCTTCGACAAAATAATAATATAGTAACTGTTCGGGAAAAAAATACGCTTTTGCAAAAGGGTATTAATTACACAGAATCGCTTAAATTTAATTATAACGAAGCTAACTTCACCATCAGTTTTGCCGCCCTGGATTATTTTAGTCCCGAAAATAATCGCTACGCTTACATGCTGGAAGGTCTGGATAAAGAATGGAATTTTTCCGTTGGGAAAACGGCGGCAAGCTACGCAATACAAAAAGAAGGTAGCTACACTTTTCGTCTTAAAGGCGCCAACAGCGATGGTCTCTGGAATGAACAGGAAAGGACGATCGAGATCATCGTTCAACCGCCTGCTTATCGAACTTGGTGGGCTTCCCTCATTTATCTTTTCATCCTGGGCATGGCCATCTATGCCTTAATTCGCTATATCAGATTGGGACATACTTTGCAACTTCAACAAGTTTCAAAAGAAAAACAGGACGAAATACACGAAATGAAATTACGTTTTTATACCAATATTACCCACGAATTCAGGACGCCACTCACCTTGATTTTAGGTCCCCTAAAACAACTCCTGTCCAGGAATAATCAACCGGAAAGCGTAACTACTCAACTCGTATTGGTTGAAAAAAATGCCCGGCGACTACTTAATTTGGTGAATCAACTAATGACCTTTCGGAAATTGGCAACGGACCACGAACCGATGAAAATCGTGGAACATGATATCATAAATTTTCTGAAAGAAATTTATTTGCTTTTTCAAGAACACGCAAATTCTAAAAATATTGATTACCAGTTTTTTACCAACGAAATAACGCTGATCGTAGGATTTGATCAGGATAAATTAGAAAAGGTCTTTTTTAACTTACTCTCAAACGCTTTTAAATTTACGCCAAAGGGCGGAAAAATATCCCTCCATGTCAAGCAAGTCAATCATTCCGTAGAAGTGCAAGTGCAGGACAGCGGACCAGGAATTACACCAGAACTACATGACCAGATTTTTAAGCGGTTTTACGAAAAAGAGGTATCCCAACCGTCGGCCATCAAAGGATCTGGTGTTGGCTTGGCAATATCCAGGCAAATGGTAGCATTGCACGGAGGAAAAATTTATGTGCAACCTCAACTTAACGAAAAGAAACAAGGCGCAACGTTTGTGGTGGAGATTCCGATCGACAAAGCCAAAATTAAACAGGAAATAAATTGGGAAGAAAACTATAAAAATCAGCAAATCCAACCTTATATCCTTTCGGAAATAGTCAATGAACCAGTGGTGGCTCAGCCCACGGAGACCGAAAAAATCTCTGGGACCAAAGAACAACCGCTACTTTTAATCGTCGAAGATAATGCGGATATCCGGGCCTATATTCACGCAACACTGAATGATAATTATCAAATAATTACCGCCGAAAACGGGGTAGAAGGGTTGCAAAAAGCAAAAGAACAGCCTCCCGAATTAATTATTAGTGACGTTATGATGCCTCAGATGGATGGGATCACCTTTTGCCGAAAGGTAAAAACGGATATCGAAATTAGTCACATTCCAATCATTCTTTTAACCGCCAGAACCGCTGGTTTATTTAAAATCGAAGGATTAAAAACAGGGGCGGACGATTACATAACCAAACCTTTTGATCCGGAAGAACTGCGCCTGCGCGTCCGTAATACCATCCAGGCGCGACAAGAAATAAAAAACAAATTTGCGCGGGTGCTTACCTTTGACCCGAAAGAAATCCTGATCACTTCCGCCGATGAAGTTTTTCTCGAAAATGCAATGACGATTGTTGAAAATAATATTGACAATTACCTGTTTAATGTGCAGCAATTTGCTACCGATCTGACCGTCAGCCGGGCGCTCCTCTTTACTAAATTAAAAGCCCTGACCGGCCAAACTCCCAATAATTTTATCAAAACCATTCGGTTAAAACGCGCAGCGCAACTGTTAAAAACTCAAAAGCTAAACGTTTCAGAAATAGCTTATAAAGTCGGTTTCAAAGATCCAAAATACTTCCGTAAGTGCTTTAAGGAGCAATTTAACATTCTACCATCAGTGTATGGAAAGCAACTGAAAACGTGATTTTGATTCCTCAAAACACCATTTTTTCCCATATTATTACATTTTTCCACCCTATTATAGATTTTTTTCCTGATTTTCATCCTTAGTTTTACAATCGGAATTCTTTGAATTAGTCAAATTTTTATGAAAAATATTAATATTGTTGGTTTTGCGTTTATCTTATTTGTATTGGCTGCCTGTCGTGTTTCCCCAAAAGACAAACCTGCCAACGACGCTGCATTTTCACCTGAGAAAAGACTTGAGGAACTGAGTAATAGAATGCTCGGGTACCTGCCTGGCATTCCGGTCGATTCTATGCATATTCCTCGAACCATAGAATCCGATGGACAACTAAAAGGAACCAAATCCAAGAGCTGGACCAGTGGCTTTTTTCCTGGAATGCTCTGGGAATTATACAGCTTTAGTAAAGAAGAACCATTGAAGCAAGCGGCCATCCAATGGCAGTCTTTTGTTGAAAAAGAAAAATTTGATGACGGAACCCACGACCTGGGATTTAAAATCTACTGCCCTTTTGGGAATGCTTATAAAATAACCAAAGAAGAAGCTTATAAAGATGTTTTTGTGACTGCTGCCAAAACCTTATCTACCCGCTACAATCCCACCGTGGGGGCCATTCGTTCCTGGGATCATCACGCTGATGTTTGGAAATTTCCCGTTATTATTGACAATATGATGAACCTGGAAATGATGTTTGAAGCGACTAAATTAACGGGAGATTCGAGCTTTTATCACATCGCAAACCAACACGCCAAGACAACACTGAAAAATCACTTCCGGCCTGATCATAGTTCTTACCACGTCATTTCTTATGATCCCAAAACGGGTGAAATTGAGAAAAAAAATACCCACCAGGGATTAAATCACGAATCCGCGTGGAGTAGAGGACAAGCTTGGGGCCTTTATGGTTTTACGGTAACTTATCGCTATACCAAAAATCCCGTCTTTTTGGAACAGGCTAAAAAAATTGCCAATTTTATTTTTACGCATCCCAACCTCCCGCCGGATCTGATCCCATACTGGGATTATGATGCGCCCAATATTCCGGATGAACCCCGTGATGTTTCGGCTGCCACTGTGACCGCATCCGGACTCTTTGAACTGAGCAAATATGATCCGGCCAACGCCACTAAATATCTGACCTGGGCACAGCAAATTTTAGAGAGTTTAGAAAAAGAAAAATATCAATTACATAAAGCACCCTTTTTTCTTAAACACAGTGTCGGTAGTATTCCAGGAAAATTTGAAATGGATGCTCCTATCATTTACGCAGATTACTATTACGTAGAAGCATTATTAAGAAGTCGAAAAGAAAAATATTAAAAAATGATGGATATACTTTTGAAAATAACATTGCTGTTCATAATATGCGCATGGCTGCCTGATAATTCTTTTGGTGCTGACGTCAACCACTTGAACGAACGGCAGATCATCAACATCAACAAGGACTGGAAATATCTGGAAAATAATTTGACGGAAATTTCTGAGCTAAAAGCGTCACAATCGTGGGAGGAAATTGATTTGCCACATACCTGGAATCAGTGGGATGCCGTAGATATGTTACCAGGTTACCGGAGAGATGCAAGCTGGTACCAAAAAGAAATACAAATAGCCGATTACGGTAATGCGAACTATGTTTTATATTTTGAAGGTGCAAATATTAGTTCCGAAATTTATCTCAACGGAAAACTGGCGGGCACTCACCTGGGGGGCTACGTAGGTTTTGAAATTGATATTACCAATCTGGTCAGGAAAGGACAGAAAAATATGATCAGCGTCCGGGTAGACAGTAGCTACAATCCTGATATTATTCCTTCTCAAAAATCTGACTTCTTCATTTATGGAGGAATCACAAGAGATGTCTTTCTGAAAATTTTACCCCAGACCTATTTGAAAAAAATTGCAGTGAGCACTCCTGCGGTTTCCAGAGCAGCAGCAACCACCGCCATAAAAATTGAATTAAATACCAACGATTTATCAAAAGAAAATTTTTCGGTAAAAAGTTCCATCACAGATATCAGCACCAATCAGGTAGTGGCTCAGAAAACAATTTCTGCCAGTGAACTGGCCACTGGAAAATGGACTACTTTTTCTGAAATAAAAAATCCTAAATTATGGTCGCCTGAAACACCCAATCGCTATTGGGTGACTACCCAACTTTGGGTCGGTGATAAAAAGGTAGATGAAATAGTGGAAACCATCGGTTATCGTTGGTACACCTTTAAAGATCACGGCGCTTTTTATCTGAACGGAGAAAAATTGCTCCTGCGTGGTACCCACCGACACGAAGAGCACGCCGGATACGGCGCGGCCATGCCCAACGAACTCCACCGAAAAGATATTCTGCAGATGAAAGAGATGGGCGTTAATTTTCTTCGCCTTGGTCATTATCCACAAGATCCCGAGGTTTACAAAACTTGCAATGAAGTAGGCATCATCTTGTGGGATGAACTGCCCTGGTGTCGTGGTGGAATCGGGGAAACAAAGTGGCAGAAAAACACCGAAGATTTACTGGTCAAACAGATTAAACAAAATTTTAATCATCCTGCCATCTTTTTCTGGTCATTAGGAAATGAGATTTACTGGCTACCCGATTTTGAAAATGGAGACGACGAAAATCGAATCAATACTTTTCTCAAAAAACTAAATGATATCGCTCATCAAATGGATCCCGGTCGAATGACCGCCATTAGAAAATATTACGCTGGCGCAGATTTAGTAGACGTCTTTTCTCCTTCTATCTGGTCCGGTTGGTACGCTGGTGTTTACACCAACTATGAAAAAACTTTGGCTAAAAATCAAAAACTATATCCTCGTTTTCTGCATATGGAATACGGTGGCTCCAGTCACGTGGGGCGTCACACCGAAAACCCAATCACTGGGGATGGTTCCATGAATGAGGACGACTGGGCGGAGGTAGCCAATCAGGTAGATATTGAAAATATTGCTAAAAGTGGTGATTGGACCGAAAATTATATTGTCGACTTATTTGATTGGTATCTTGGAGTCACCGAGCAACAGGAAAATTTTGCCGGCAACGCACAGTGGGCCTTTAAAGATTTTGGTACGCCCCTGCGTCCGGAAAATGCCATTCCTTACCTTAACCAAAAAGGCCTGGTGGACCGGGCGGGAAAACCAAAAGATGCTTACTACGTTTTCAAGAGTTACTGGACCAAAAAACCTTTTACGTACATCGAATCACACACCTGGACCGAGCGGCAAGGCCCCAAAAATAAAACTAGAAATATTGCAGTCTTCAGCAATTGTCCCCAGGTAGAATTATTGCACAATGGAAAAAAAGTCTCCACTAAAAATAGAGTGCTTGGAGATTTTCCAGCTTGTGGACTAAACTGGGACCTTCTTTTTACCGAAGGTGATAATCTGCTAATTGCCAATGGTTTTCAAGATGGTAAAAAAGTTACTTCGGATACGTTGACCGTTAGTTATACTTATGAAAAACCTGAAAAAGCGGATCATATCCACTTATCCAGCCATTTGCTAAAAAATGGAAACTATCTGGTAGAAGCGGTTATGTTGGATAAAAACAATCGACGGGTTTTGGACTACGAAAAACCAGTGTATTTTTCTCAGGATGGCGCGGGAGAATTGATGAAAAATTACGGAACGCCCACCCGTAGCCGAATCATACAAATGGCTAATGGAAAAGCCGCCATTGAGCTGATTCCCGACAGTAAGGGAAAAGCCATTATTGAGGCCAGAAATCAGGATTTTAAAGGAAGCTATCTTGTTATTGATTTTTCTAAAAAAAACGTACTTAGAAACCAGCAAAAATGAAGAAATATTTATTACTATCGTTATCTGTCTTTCTTTTTATATTCTACTGCTCCTGCGAACCAGCAGCGGAAAAAAAGAATACGCAGAACCCCGGGCAGGATAAGATGACCAAAAAGACTCAGGCACTTTTATTGACGCAACCTTTTGATTTTGATCCCACCGATAAAAATAAAATAACGGGCGATTATATTCGACGAACCGAAATAGAAATTCCGCAAAATTTAGCGACCCAAAGTAAATGGTTTATGTTCGAAGGCCCGGTTTTAGAAAACGACATTATTGCGTACCGCTACTACGCAGACACTCGGCATCGCTTTGATATTTTTGGTAAAACAGTACCTGATTTGGTCATGGATACCGTTAGTTGGAAATATCACGATATCATGAATTGGGGGGCTGATGTGCTAAAGGTAGGCAACTCGCTTGGCTTGGGTAGTCCCGCCATCTGGTTTCAGGATTCCCTATATACGCTTTCTAAAAGTGATAAAAAGATCATCAAAATCATCGAAAATGGAAACGACCAATCCACCGTCCGGACTACTTTTACGGGACTGGAAATCGGGGACAAAAAATTTGATTTAATCCAGGATTGGAGCATCCGGTCCGGTGCTGCCTGGTCTGGAATACACCTTAAAGTGCTCAACGGGAAACTACCGGAAGGAATGTATTTTGCCACGGGGATCGTTAAGCACCTGCCGGCCATCGAAGTTGGAGAAACGGCCGATTATTTTTATGCCATGAATTGGGGGGCGCAATCTTTCCACAAAGAAAATATGGGGATGGCCATTTTAGCAAAAAAAGAATATCAACCCGAAGCGTTGCAGGATGAACTGAGCCACGTTTATATCTTTCGTCAGGCTGATCAGGAAGTGCATTATCGCTTTATGGCTGCCTGGGAAAAAGACAATAACCAAGTGACCAGCCTCGCAGAATTTACCTCACTAGTAGAAAATTCGGGAAAATGAGAAAGCACTGTTTAATCATCATGCTGCTAATTTATCAAATTTCAGGAAAGCGATTAAATATTATATTTTTGTGTGTCGCATTTATCTTTTGCGGTTGTAATTCAACCAACGAAAATACCGATCCGACTCAGCTGACCTATTCGCCACTGACAGTAGAGCGCGTTGATTTTAATACAAAAAAAATAATAGCGAATGCAGACGCATATTTAAATCAGGTGCCAGTCCCAATTACTACTTATACTTCACCAAGAAGTGAAGGAGGTATCCACGATTTTCATTCCGAGGGAGATTACTGGTGGCCTGATCCGGAAAACCCGGAAGGACCTTACATCCGAAAGGACGGACAAACCAATCCGGATAACTTTGTCAAGCACCGTCAGTTGATGCGTAATCTGAATAAATGGGTCTCCACACTCGTCGCTGCCTATCAAATTACGAGTGATCAAAAATATGCAGAACATGCGATCCGACATTTAGAGGCGTTTTTTCTCAATGAGAATACGTTGATGAATCCCAACTTGCTTTACGCGCAGGCCATCAAAGGAAAAGTGAGTGGTCGCGGTATCGGAATTATTGACACCATTCATCTGATCGAAGTAGCCAGAGCCATCGAAAAATTAGCCATACTGAATGCCCTGAAAGGAAAAAAATTAACGAGTTTAAAACAATGGTTCGATCAATACGCTACCTGGATGAATACGCATCCTTACGGCTTAAAAGAAAAAAACCACGGGAACAACCACAGTACCTGGTGGGCCGCACAACTGGCCGCCTTTGCGCATCTCGCCGAACGGGAAGATCTATTGGAGGAAGCACGACAACAATTCAAAAAATTAATCTCCGCGCAAATGGCCGAAGATGGTAGCTTTACGGACGAGATGAAACGTACCAAACCATACATTTATATGCTTTTTCATCTCGAAGGTTATTCGATGCTTTGTGAAATCGCTTCTACTCCTGAAGATAATCTCTGGACCTACGAAGGAAAAAACGGGGGCGTCCTAAAATCCTGGAACTTTATGCTGCCTTTTATCAAAGACAAAAAAAAATGGATCAAAGCCCCCGATGTTCAATACTATGATCAGGTACCTATTCAATCTCCTGGATTATTACTGGCAGCATTGGCTTATAAGAATCAGGCGTTTTTTGAGGTTTGGAAAAATCTGAACCCCGAAAGGAAATCTGAAGAGATCAATCGTAATTTTCCAATTAGAGAACCTATTCTTTGGATAGAATAATTAGGCGATTGTTTTTAAGTAACTTCTTTTTATAAAAATTAAAAGTCCAGAATTTTGGCACAATTAGATCGAAGGTTATATCCGGCAAGTGGGTTGACATTCAATCGGTCAAACTTTTAAACGCGATCGGAAGAGAGGTTTTGAAAAATACAGAAATTTCGAATTCAATAATTGATACATATTCGTTTCCAACGGGTATTTATTATATCTTTATGAAAAAAGATAATGGCTCTGTTTTTACAGATAAAATTTTTATAAATAAATAATTATGAAAGGAAAGATTGCAGTAATTACCGGAGGTAGTGGTACCTTGGGACGAGCATTTGCCAAAGGACTGGCAGAGCAAGGTGTGAGGGTTTTTACATTGGACAGGAACGAGGAAGCTTCTCAAGTAATGATTGAGGATTTTAAAAAAATGAACTTATCCCTGGAATCCGTAAAGTGCGATGTGCTGGATGAGGCGTCGGTAGAAAATGCTAAAAATACGGTAATTGAAAAGGCGGGAAGAGTGGATATTTTAATCAACGGTGCGGGAGGAAATATGCCGGGAGCTACAGTGATGCCGCAGCAGACCGTTTTTGATATTTCAATTGAACACTTCAGAAAAGTAACCGACTTAAACTTACTGGGAACCGTTATTCCAACCATTGCTTTTACGAAGCCAATGGTTGAACAGGGTAGCGGTTGCATCATTAATATTTCTTCGATGTCTGCTTTTTCACCTTTAACCCGTGTTGTGGGATACTCCGCTTCCAAAGCGGCCATTAATAATTTTACCCAGTGGATGTCCGTCGAATTAGCTAATAAATACGGCAGCGGAATCAGGGTCAATGCGATTGCTCCCGGTTTTTTTGTCGCCAAACAAAATCGTTCTCTGTTACTCAACGAAGACGACTCGCTGACGGCAAGAGGGGAGACCATTATCAGTCAAACGCCCATGAAACGCTTCGGTAAGCCGGAAGATTTAGTTAGTACCTTGCTCTGGCTTTGTGATGACAAATCTTCTTTTATTACGGGAATTGTGGTGCCTGTCGATGGTGGTTATAGTGCATTTAGCGGCGTATAATTTTTTTATAAAACAGTTTCTACTTAAATGATAAAACTTGAACAAACCTGGCGTTGGTACGGACCGGATGACCCGGTTAGCTTGTCCGATATTCGGCAGGCGGGCGCGACCGGAATTGTAAATGCTCTGCACCATATTCCGAATGGAGAGATTTGGACTACCGAAGAAATTTCGAAGCGGAAAGCGGAGATTGAAGCAGCTGGACTAAATTGGTCCGTGGTGGAAAGCATTCCCGTGCACGAAGATATTAAGCGGGCATCCGGCAGGTATCTGGAATATATCGAAAACTACAAACGGAGTATTGTTAATTTGTCAGTTTGTGGTGTGAAAATAGTGACCTATAATTTTATGCCCGTTCTGGACTGGTCTCGTACTTCACTGGATCATCCTATGCACGATGGTTCGACCGGTTTGTTTTTTGAAAAAGCTGCCTTTGCAGCATTTGATCTGTTTATTTTGAAAAGACCAAATGCGTTGGATGATTACAATAAAGAAATGTGTCAAAAAGCGCAACTGAGATTTGCTGAAATGACCACAGAGGATAAAGAAAAACTGACCAGAAATATTATTGCTGGCTTACCCGGAGGAACAACGGAAGGGGTGTTGGACTTGTCCAGATTTCAAAAAATTCTGGATACCTACAAAAATATTGATGCGGAAATTTTAAGGAAAAATCTGGTTTTCTTTTTAGAACAAATTACGCCGGTAGCAACGGCCGCTAACGTAAAACTGGCCATCCATCCCGATGATCCGCCTTTCCCATTGTTGGGCTTGCCGAGGATTCTGAGTACGGAGGAGGACGTAGATTATATTTTTGATAAAGTAAAATCACCCACCAACGGCTTGTGTTTTTGTACGGGTTCTTTTGGCGTCCGGCCAGATAACGATTTACCTGGAATGGTTAAACGGTTTGGTGACCGGATTAATTTTATCCATTTACGAGCTACCAAACGGGACGCAGAAGGAAACTTCTTTGAGGCCGATCACCTGGACGGAGACGTAGATATGTACGCAGTTATGAAAAATTTACTGGAGGCTGCCAACCAACAAAATACGGCGATCCCAATGCGTCCGGATCACGGTCATAAAATGCTGGATGATTTAACTAAAAAAACAAATCCAGGCTATTCTGCGATCGGTAGATTGCGGGGACTGGCAGAACTGCGAGGATTGGAATTAGGGATTTTGAGGTCGATGGAAGAATCTCAAACAGTAAATTAAAAAGCATGATCAAACCATTTTTAAACGATAATTTTTTATTGCAAAATGCTACGGCAGAACGGCTCTATCACGATTTTGCCAAAAATCTTCCCATCATAGATTATCACAATCATCTGCCTCCGGATGAAATTGCAAATGATAAAAAATTCTCCAATATTACCGAGGTTTGGCTAAAAGGCGATCACTACAAGTGGCGAGCCATGCGCGCAAATGGAATCGACGAAAAGTTTATTACCGGAGCAACGAGCGACAAAGAAAAATTTATGAAATGGGCCGAAACGGTTCCCTACACTATGCGCAATCCGCTGTACCACTGGACTCATTTGGAACTAAAAAAATATTTTGGTATTTCCGAAACATTAAGTCCAAAAACAGCCGACGCCATTTATGAAAAAACCAATACGCTATTACAGACAGATGCATTTTCGGTCAATGGATTACTGGAAAAAATGAAAGTGGAAGTAGTTTGTACCACGGATCATCCGACCGACGATTTGATCTTTCACCAGCAACACCAGCAGAATAATCGTACCGTAAAAATGTTGCCCACGTTTCGTCCCGATAAGCTAATCGTTATTGATGGTCCTGATTTTCTGGATTTTTTAAATGCGTTAGAAAAAGTGGTCGGAAAAGAAATTTTCACTTTCGATGATCTGCTAATTGCTTTGGAAAACAGAATAGATTTTTTCGACCGGCTGGGTTGTCAATTGTCCGATCACGGATTGTCCCAACTCTACGACGTAAAATTGAAACGGGAAGATTTAGACAACATTCTACAAAGAAGAAAAAATAAAGAGTATGTTTCCCCCGGAGAGGCACAAGTCTTTTTGATGGTTTGTATGCACGAACTGGGCATAATGTACCACCAAAGAGGATGGACCATGCAATTACATCTGGGAGCGATTAGAAATAACAACGGTCGATTGTTACAGTCCGTTGGTGCCGATGTCGGCTGCGATAGTATTGGCGATTTTTCCCAGGCGGAAGGACTTTCTGGTTTTCTTGATCGGCTGGATGCCGAAGATCAATTGACTAAAACCATTCTTTATAATCTTAATCCAAGGGACAACGAACTATTTGCGACGATGATGGGCAACTTTAACGATGGGACCATCGCGGGGAAAATTCAGTGGGGCTCCGCCTGGTGGTTTTTAGACCAAAAAGACGGGATGGAAAAACAACTGAATACGTTGTCTAATATGGGTTTGCTCAGTCGTTTTATTGGGATGCTTACCGATAGCCGGAGCTTTTTATCTTTTCCACGGCACGAATACTTTCGTAGAATTTTATGCAACTTAATTGGACAAGATGTCCACCGTGGAGAACTGCCAAACGACATCGAATGGCTGGGAGAAGTAGTGGGAAATATATGTTATAACAATGCGAAAAAATATTTTAATTTCTAGGCCAGTTTAGTCAATGTTTAAGTATCACCATCATATGAAACGATATCCGTACATTTTTTATTTGCTGTTTTTTTTGGGAATAAGTTCCTGCCAGCAGCTGGGTGATCAGAAAGTGGTTTATCTGGCGCATACTTTACCTACTTCGCATCCGGTCCATCAGGGGATGGAAGTTTTTGCCAAAGAAGTGGCCAGAGAGTCCAACGGCGCACTCAACGTCAAAATTTTTCCGGATGGACAATTGGGAACCGAACGTGAGGTACTGGAATTACTACAGATCGGCAGCATTGCAATGACGAAAGTAAGTGCTGCGGCCATGGCCAATTTTGCACCCGAATTTAAAGTGATGGGCGTTCCGTATTTATTTCGGGACAAAGAACATCTATTTAATGTTCTGGAAGGCAAAACAGGAGAAGCTATTCTCGCCGGAGGAAGTGAATATTTATTGCGAGGTCTTTGTTTTTATGATGCTGGCAGTCGCAGTTTTTATACCAAAAATCGACCAATCAAAACACCCGAAGATTTGAAAGGACTTAAAATCAGAGTAATGAATCACCAGATGTCCGTCGCTATGGTCAACGAAATGGGGGGGTCTGCCACCCCAATGGCCTATGGCGAATTGTACACGGCACTCCAGCAGGGCGTCGTGGACGGTGCGGAAAACAATCCACCTTCTTTTGTAACCTCCGGACATTATGAAGTTTGTAAATTTTATACCATTGATCAACATAGTTCTATTCCCGATGTATTGGTTGTCGGAACAAAATACTGGGATACCTTAAGTGAAAAAGAAAAAGAATGGATGAAAACAGCGGCTAAAAGTTCCACTAAAGCGCAGAAAGAATTTTGGGCAAAAAACGTCGAGGAATGCATGACAAAATTAAAGGCTGCTAACGTCGAAATATTTTATCCTGATAAAAAATTATTTGCCGAAAAATCAAAAGCCGTTTTGGAAGAATTTATAAAAGACCCGAAAATGAATAAGCTGGTAAGCGAAATTCAGGCGCAATAAAGTCTAATATGGAAAAATTATATCAAACTATTAATCGCATCATTGAATTTGTGCTGGTGGCTATTTTCGCCCTGCTGGTACTGGATGTCTTATGGCAGGTATTTGGTCGGTATGTTTTAAATCAATCCTTTTCATTTACTGAAGAGTTTGCAAGATTTGCATTGATCTGGCTGTCCATTCTTGGCGCCGCCTATCTGAACGGTCAGCGGGATCACCTGTCTATGGATTATTTATTACAAAAGTTAAGTTCCGAAAAATTGGCGAAACGAAAAAAAATCATTGAGATGATGATGTTTGTTTTTGCTTTGGTGGTGATGGTAATTGGAGGAGGAAATCTGGTTTATACCACCTTGTATCTGGGACAAATATCTCCCGCCATGCACATTTCCCTGGGCTACGTTTACGCAATTGTTCCAGTTAGTGGTTTATTAATTATGTTCTATTCGGTTTACAATCTGTCATTTTATAATCAGCCATCAGCCGAACAGTAGCGTGTTTAATTGATGAAAATAAAATTGTCTCCAAAGAGTAAATGAAAATCTTAAACGCCAGTATATGTCCATCGAATTAATTAGCATACTCCTTTTATTTATCAGCTTTTTTGCACTATTGGCTTACGGAGTTCCAGTGGCTTATAGTATTGGTATTTCTACCACCATCACTATTTTACTGAATATAGCAGCGGTACCAGCTATTACCACGGTAGCGCAAAGAATGACCACCGGAATTGATAGTTTTGCCTTGTTGGCCATTCCGTTTTTTGTCCTGGCCGGAGAGTTGATGAACCGGGGAGGTATTGCCAATCGACTCATTAATTTTGCCAAGTCGATGGTCGGTAGTTTGCCCGGAGGTTTGGGGTACGTTAATATTCTGGCGGCTATGCTTTTCGGTGCGATCTCTGGTTCGGCGGTCGCCGCTGCATCGGCCATCGGGAGTGTGATGACCGAGCGGATGGAAGATCAGGGTTATCCCCGTCCCTTCAGCGCCGCCATTAACATCACCGCTTCTACGACCGGATTATTAATTCCACCCAGCAATGTCTTGATCGTATATGCCCTGGCCAGTGGTGGGGCTGCCTCGGTTGCGGCGCTTTTTGTAGCCGGTTATTTGCCCGGACTTTTAGTGGGGGTAGCCCTGATGATTGTGGCGGCGTTAACTGCCAGAAAAAGGAAGTTTAAGGCCGGAGAACGAATTCAGCTTGCTCAGTTATGGGTAGATTTTCGCAGCGCATTTTTCAGTTTATTAATGCTGGTGATTATTGTTGGAGGAATTGTGCAAGGGATTTTTACGGCTACAGAAGCTGCGGCCGTAGCGGTTTTGTACGCATTGGTTTTAGGATTTAGTTATAAAACTATTGCTGCCAAAGATTTGCCGAGTATCCTGTTGAATAGTGCCAAAACTACGGCGATCGTCATGTTTTTGATTTGTACGTCAATGGCGATGTCGTGGCTCTTTTCTTTTGAAAGTATTCCGCAATTGATGACGGGATTTTTACTGGAAACGGTCAGTAGCCCGATCCTGATTTTTTTGATTATCAATCTTACGTTGCTAGTCGTTGGTACCTTTATGGATATGACGCCGGCCATCCTTATTTTTACGCCCATATTTTTACCCGTAGTAACTTCTCTGGGAATGGACCCCGTGCATTTTGGAATCATCATGGTATTAAATCTTTGCATTGGATTGTGTACGCCACCGGTAGGAACTATTTTATTTGTCGGAGCGGGCGTCGCCAAAATTTCTGTGACCAAAGTGATTAAACCTTTACTGCCTTTTCTGGCGGCCATGGTCATCGTACTTTTTACGGTTACTTTTTTTGAAGATATTTCGTTATGGTTGCCAAGCCTTTTTGGGTTATAGGACTTACGATAAAATTAAAATTCTAAAAATAAATTAATGAGTATTCTAAAATCATTTGATCTTACCGGAAAGACCGCACTCGTTACCGGGTGTAATCGTGGAATTGGTAAAGGAATGGCACTCGCCATGGCTGAGGCTGGTGCGGATGTCATTGGTGTTTCTGCGACCATAAAATTGGCGGGTAGTGAAATTGAAAAAGAAGTGGTGGCACTCGGACGGAAATTTAAAGCGTACCAGGCAGATTTTTCGGATAGGGCATCGGTTTATTCTTTTATTAAAAATGTTGAAAATAACGAAAAGCCAATTGACATTTTGATTAATAATGCCGGAACCATTAAAAGAGCACCGGCAGCAGAACATTCTGACGAATACTGGGACCACGTCATTGAAGTAAATTTAAATTCCCAATTTGTTCTGGCCAGAGCATTTGGGAAAAAAATGCTGGAAAGAGGTAAGGGTAAAATTATTTTTACCGCATCGCTACTTACTTTTCAGGGAGGAATTACCGTACCCGGCTACGCGGCCAGCAAAGGTGCGATCGGTAGTCTGGTAAAAGCACTGTCCAACGAATGGGCAGGCAAAGGCGTTTGTGTCAATGCTATTGCTCCCGGTTATATCGCCACCGATAATACGCAAGCCTTGCAAGACAACCCGGAAAGAAATCAAGCGATCCTGGCCAGAATCCCAACCGACCGGTGGGGGACGCCGAGTGACTTTAAAGGACCCGCCGTATTTTTAGCGTCCGATGCTTCCAACTACGTAAGCGGAGAAATACTGGTGGTCGATGGCGGTTGGATGGGCCGGTAATTATTTTCAACTCAACAAGCGAAGCGCTTCAATATTTTAACACTCAACAATTTTTTATAAACTAACTCCCAATCGGGAATAAAAAAAGAAACATGGAAGAAAGATATGAATCAAGTCCCAACGAAGTAGAACGGATGAATACCCAAGAATTGCGCAGTAACTTTTTGGTAGAAAGTATTTTCAAAAAAGGAAAGGCAAATTTTGTCTACAGTCATTACGATCGAATGGTCATGGGGGGAATTATCCCGACGACCAAGGCCATCAATTTACCCAATTATGATGCGTTAAAGAGTAAATATTTTCTCGAAAGAAGAGAAGTCGGAATCATTAATATCGGAGGGAAAGGAAGTATCGTAGCGGATAAGAAAACTTATAAGATGGATAAATTGAGCTGTCTTTATTTGAGTAAAAATACCAAAAAGGTCAGCTTTAAATCTACTTCCAAAACAAAGCCCGCAGAATTCTTTTTATTCTCGGCACCTGCTCACAAAGAATTTCCCAGCACTTTATACACCAAAGAAAAAGCATTGCCCTTTACGCTGGGAGCCAGTGAAACTTCCAATCACCGGACGATCTACAAATACATTCATCCCGAGGGAATCGAAAGTTGCCAGGTAGTCATGGGACTGACCGTGTTAAAAGATGGAAGCGTCTGGAATACCATGCCCGCACACACGCACGACCGTAGAAGCGAAGTATATTGTTATTTTGATGTACCTAAAGATCAGGGAGTAATGCACTTTATGGGGAAAGCCCAGGAAACAAGACACCTTTGGGTCCAGAATAACCAGGCAATTATTTCTCCTCCCTGGTCGATCCACGCGGGCTCAGGAACGGCAAGTTACTCCTTCATCTGGGCGATGGCGGGTGAAAATCAGGATTTTACGGATATGGACTTTATTCCGTTGAAGGAGATTCGGTAGAAGGGATAATAATCGGAGGAATAAAGATTTTTGGATGCTTCGTTAAAGGCTTCTACTCATTTATGGTATGCGTAAAGATCAATGATTTTGAACAAAAAAATGGCTTCGCACCCATCCTGTGCGAAGCCATAATCAAAAATAAAGTTCTTTGTTTTATTTCTAACCATACGCTTTATGGTATGGTGATGATCTTACTGCACCACCAATTTCCGGTAATCCGTCTGGTCCAAAGATTGCACCCGAACCATATAAACGCCACTGTTCAAATCAATGTCTAAATTACTACCGCTTGATACTTGCTCAAATCGTTGGCTTACTTTTCCGGTGATATCTAAAATGTCAATATCTACGTAGGCTAGTTCTTCAGGTAGGGTTATTTGAATAAATTCCTGAGTTGGATTAGGTATAATTTTCACCAGGGTAACCTCGGGTTCTTCAGTGGCGGTAACTCCAAAAACAATAGTAAGCGTCGTATCGCTGGTGATGTTGGCATCGACTTCCTGCGTTACGCCGTTATAGTCGATAAAAATTTTATGTTGTCCTTTGAAGGGGCGGAATGTGCTGAGACCATCGGTGTTTGTCGTCTTGGTTTCGTTGGTCCACCATTCGTCAAAAACCAGATTGTTGAATGCTTCTCCGGAAGGTTTGAGATTCCAGTTAAGATCAAACATGGGCGCATTATTTTTCCAATGATTGCCGTCCCAGAATCCCCACATAATAAAAGCATCAATTCCGTCGTGGCTAAAAATCATGGTCAGAAAATCGTTTAAATATTTTGCCTGCGTTTCCGATGAAACGTTTGGATCAATATCGTATTCCGTAATTTTCATCCGCTTACCAAAGCTGGTTTGAAAATCGTCGAGCATTTCTTTTACTTTCAAAATAGAAACGGGACTGGCACCAATATGTGCCTGAAATCCGATCCCGTCCAACTTGGTGCCACTGTCTATTACTTCCTGAATAAATTCTTTATAACGGTTGATCGTACTTGCATTAGCACCTCCGGTAAATACGGCATAATCGTTTAAGTAGTTGATCTTGTTGGGTGCCAGTTCGGTCACTTTGTTAAATATTTCGGGATATAATTCTCTGCCTGTAACGTAACCCGGCGTATTCTTAAAAGCATTTTCTAAATCTCGTACAAAAGTAACTTCGTTGATTACATCCCATTCGTTGATTAGTTCATTTAAAACGGGGTGGAGTAGCATGCTCTCTAACCGTTCGTCGATCCTACTTTTGATATAGGTTAGATCATTTTGATTTTCTAAAATATCGTCCGGCATTTTATCCCATCCCGGCCACAATAGGGTATGTCCACGAAAGTCAATTCCCTGATTGTCTAGCCATTCAACGCCGTTGACCGTTTCTTCCGGAGTACCAATCCATCCCTCTTCCCATGCATCCCATTTGAGGGCATTTTCATTAACCGCCGCATTAAATCCGTGTCCTTCTCCGTCCAGATTTCTTATTTTTTGAATATAAGTTTGGTTAAAACAATTATTTCCCGGAAAGCGACACATCACCATTGCCGAGCCAAAACCAAATTCGTGTTCCTGCATTTCGACGCGTATCGTAGCATCGGTAATCGGACTATCATTCATATCTGTTACCGTTATGCTCATATCTGCTTTTCGCAAAGTTTCAATTCGGTTGGCAGCTGCTGCGCGCCAGGGAGCATCGTCTTCTGATCCACCGTAGCTATCCGCGGACAAGCTAAAGGGTACATCACTCAATTCATATTGATTACCTAAATTTAGGGCGGTAAAACCTCCTACTTGAAAATTTTGTGCAGTGTTACCCAGATGAAAACCAAAAGTCAGCGCATTAGGTGCATAATTATTGGAGGCTTCAATGGCGATAAAATATTGTTTCCATTCTGCGGTCAGACTGATGGCCTGGTAAAATTCTTTTTCAAAATCAGAGGTGCGTTCTATAAAAATGGGCAGATCAGAATTTGCACTGGTCCGTTTTCCCCAAAAGGTTAATAATACGATATCACCCTCACTGATGGAATTTATATTTCGGATACCTAAACCGGCAGCCCATGGATCTCCTACCGTATTGTTAGTCACGCTAACGACTCTGGAAAATTCATTTCCGGGTACCTCAAAGGTGGTTCTGGTAGCGCCCCCAAAAATGTAAAAACTATTGTTGATATTTATTTCGGTATTGTCAAAAATAAAAGAAGAGACTTCCAGAGAATAATCTTCCATCAGCATTTCGGTTAGATTACTATGATAAGCATCCTGAGCAAAGATGGGTGAACCAAACAGAAAAATCGAAAGGATAATAAATATTCTCATGTTGTTATTTTTAAAATCAGTATAAATATTTCTAAAAAAGAAAGAAAATGCCTGCCTCGTATTGAGCGAGGCAGACATTTTGAATTAAAAATTATTACTCTTTGGTAATTTTCTCTGAAGCCACTAATCTACCGTCGATCTTGGCCGTTAATACGTACATTCCGCTACCCAGTTGATTCAGGTTAATCGACTGGTACATAGTACCCGCTGCCTGTGAAGACTGGTGTTGAATAGTTGTTTTCTGACCCAACATATCAAATATTTCAATGGTTACTTCTCCGCCTTGTAATAATCCCATCTCAAAAACGATTTCGTTTTTAGCTGGCATAGGATAGATTTTGGCAGAAGAGGCCTGATCGTAATCAACTACCGAAACCATTAGTGGACTCCCAAAAGAAATCCAGTCAATGTCAATCGTTCCTGCAAATCCACCGTTATCTGGATTGGGATAAAATAAAATAGATTCAACTCTTTGTCCGTCTACCGGGCAAGTAGTACCATCAGGACAGTCAGGGCTGAACCCCGCATCCAGATATCTTCCGGTAAAATCATATTCTACCAAACCATAATCGGTCGGTAATACGGGTTGTAGCGCCGAAGAATTGGTAGTATATCCTTGATAATCAATCAAATCAATTCTGAACGGAATATCCGCTACCGAAGAACGAGCAAAGATGAATACTTTTCCGTCTCCTCCTTCTACATTCAGTCTGACTTCTTCGTTGATATCCTGGTCGTGTGGTTCGTAAGTAATAGCTCCGTAAGGATTTCCAGTTCCGTCACCCGTAATTGTTAAAATACTATTTGCTTCAGTATTTACCAGACCAGTTGCATCTCCGTGGAAAGAATTATCATCGTTAGCAAAGTCATCTGCGTAGTCTAATATTCCTATGGGTTCAGGATTTGGATCTTCCAGTGGTTCAATGGTAGAAACCCAGTCAATCGTTACTGTTCCTACGAAACCACTCGCTCCCGGATCAACGTAAAATAACATCGTAGCAATTTTACTGGCATCTACCAGACACGGAGGGTCGGTACAAGGAGCACCGCCGAATCCAGCATCTACATAGCGCCCCGTAAAGTCATATTCCAGAATTTGATATTCGGTTGATAAGGCCATTAGATTTGCATCAGAGTTGGTAACAAAGCCCATATCGTCAATAACATCTATTCTAAGGTTGGTAGCGTCAACACTACTTTTAGCTTTGATCCATACTTTATTATTGGGCGTCAAGTCAACTAGAATTGGCGCTAGCGTTTCCTGATCGTGTAATGTATAATCTGAAGCCGTAAAATCCATAGAACCTCCATCGCCGGTCAAGATAAGTTCGTTACCTGTTTCTACTACCGAAAATCCGTCGGTGTCTCCCCAGTTAGAACGATCGTCATCATCAAATTGATCAGCGTATGTATCCACTTCTGCTTCCAGCGGCGCGCCGAAAGAAATATAATCAATCATTACGGTTCCTTCGAATCCTCCATCTACTGCATTAATATAAAACAGTACATTGTTAATTGCTGTAGGGTCTACCGGGCAAGTGGACATTCCATTGGTGGGGCAAGCGTCCGAAAATCCAAGGTCGGTATATTGTCCATCAAAATCCAATTCAATTAATGAGTAATTGTCATCCAGCGAGCGGGTAAAGGAAGGGACAGAAGTGATAAACCCTAGAGTGTCCATCAAATCAACCCTCAGTAAGGTACCGCTGGCAAGACTTGATTTTGCCTTGATAAACATCTTGTGATTTCCTGTTACATCTAATACTACAGGCTCCAGCGTTTCCTGATTGTGAAGGCCGTAGGAAATTGCGGCAAAAGGAGTAGCTGTCCCGTCTCCAGTAATAGATAGATCGGTTCCAGCTTCCACTGCGAGATAACTGTCACTCACCAAAAAGGCACCGTCACCATTATTGAAATGATCATCGTATACTGCAACGGCCTGACCTGGATCAATTGGCTCCAGTGGAATACCAACAGAAATATACTCTATCTCAACTTGTCCGGCAAAAGCTTCTACTCCCGGGTTGATAAAGATGACAAACGTTTGGATCGTTTCTGGATTTACGGGGCAGTTTCCCTGACCTGGAGGCTCAGAAGTACAAGGGGTTCCTCCCCAGCCTAAATCTGTTAATACGCCCGTATAGTTGTACTCGTAGGTTTTCCATTCGTCGGTAATCACCTTGGTGATACTTCCTTGCGTTGAAATAAAACCATTGTTGTCTCCTACGTCAACTCGTACGGATACTCCAGTAAGATTCGATCTCATCCGAACGTATACTTTATTGTCGCCAGCCGATAAATCAAAACTGGAAGGTGTAAAATTCACTTGATTGTGTACACCATACCCCATTGGATTGAAAGGGCCGTTGGTACCATCTCCCGTAATGATCCACTTTGAATCAACGATTTCCTGGGTAAAACCATCGCTCGTAGTTACAAAATTGATCGTCGAATCAATATCGTCAAACAATTCCTGAAAAACATCAGACATCGGGGGCTCCAGTGGTTCGGTTCCTACGGAAATAAAATCCATAATCACGGTCGTTCCGTTCATTGGCTGTCCCGGATTAATGAAGAAAAGAAGCTGAGAAATATTCGTAGGATCTACCGGACAATCACCTTGTCCAGGTACCGGAGGAGTGCAGGAGGTACCTCCCCAGCCAGCATCTACGTATTTATCGGTAAAATCAAATTCTAAAACGGCATAATCGTTCAGCAGCGTTTTTACAATCGCATTTTGACTCGTGACAAATCCGTCCGCATCCAATACATCCAGTCTGAACTGCGCACCAATATTACTAGCTTTGGCTTTAACGAATATTTTATTAGTTTCTGAAATATCAATGTTCATTGGTACTCCGGTAGTTTGGTCGTGTGGCTGGTAAGAAATAGCATTCCATTCTATTCCGGCTGAATTGTCACGGACGAGGGTCCATTCGCCGTTGGCTTCTTCGGAAGTAACACCGGGTGGTATGCCGGTATTATCGGCCGATCCGTTGTCAAATTGATCTAGGTAAACCTGTGCTTCTGATTGCATACTAAAAAAGCAAATCAGGAAAAGGGGGAGTATAAATTTTTTCATGTCTACGTTAATTTTTGGTTAAAAAATGATTTATGCTAATTAGACGGTTGGCTGATTGGTTAGCTGGCTTCCTTTCATCAGGATGATACGGTGGAAAGCGTCAACTAGTCAATAGCTAACTGACCAATAGGTTAGTTTACTTGTACAAATTTTATATTATCAACATTGGCCTCAATGGCCGACGTTGCCATATTATTATTGACTAAATGTATTTTTAGATTTTTAATAATTTGCGGATTGACCTGTAAGCCACTTACATCTTCAAATCTACTCAGTGGAATAGAGATATGATGCCAGCCTTCCTGACTGATATCCTGGTTGTAAGTGAAGTCATTCGCCGAGCCATTTCTTTCCGTCAGGATCAAAACAACGTGGGAAGCATCTCGTCCATTGTTATTTAAATCCATTTCTAAAAAAGTATTGGTCAAGTCAGACTCAATTGGGAAAACGTCAAAGTCATTGATATCCCAGGCGTGTGATTCTGTTCCCCCAATCCACACCGATCCGGGATCAACGCCGGAAAGTTTCAGAAAATTATTATCAATCGGAACAGGATTGGAGCTACGGACGGCGGTAGTTGCACTAGTTTGAAGAATGCTTCCGTAAAATAACCAGTTATTTGTTTCAGAGCGTACTCCTTCTCCATCAAAATTATTCACCAGTATATTAGTAACGGTAAAAAATTGTACGTTCGTAGAAATATCTCCGCCGTTGGCTTTTATTTTTAAAAATCCTTTTTCTACGTTTTCTGGAATTTCTACGACCATAGAATCGGGTGATAAAAACAGAATCGGAGCAGCAATACTATCAAAAAATAATACCTCGATTGGCTCAAAAAAGTTTTCACCTAAAAAAGTAACCGTTCCACCTACTTCTCCTGAAACGGGATAAAAAGAAGTAAGCTTAGGTGCGTCCAGGGTCACTTTAAATTCAGTAGTAACGGTGCCACCTTTGGTCTCAATAGTGATTACGTTATCTCCAATGGGCGCATTTAGTGGGACTCTGAATAAAACCGCGTTTTCAGAACCATAGGACGGATTAAAATTTGCGGGTACCCCGTCATTAAAACTCAAAGATGTGATGTCTTCAAAATTGCTTCCTTCGATGGTAATTAAGGTTTCTACCGGTCCTCTGACTGGAGAGATAGTAAGAATCGAGGGTTCTTCATATTTATTACAGGAAGACCAAACAAATAAGCTAAGTATCGCTAGGTAAAAAAGTATATTTTTCATAATTAGTATCCAGGGTTTTGTGTAAGATTTTTGTTTACAGCTAATTCTTCGTTAGGGATTGGGAACAATAAATTATGTTCGTCAAGTGCTTTTCCGTGTAGTCGGAGGGTTTCGATGGCATTACCTGATCGTAGTAAATCGAACCATCGTTGGTTTTCAAAAGCAAATTCTACTCTTCTTTCCTGAAAGACCATTTCGGTCGTAACCGATGTTACCGGTTCTAAACCAGCTCTCTGTCTGACGGCATTAAAGGCTTCTAAAACATCTGGTGTGATACTAATTCCTCCACCCATAGCACAGGATGCCTCTGCTAATGACAATAATACATCGGCGTAGCGAATAACGTGGACATTTTGGGGAGAACTCATAAAACAGACGTCGGGTCCGCCACCAATGACATATTTTTTAATACTAATACCCGTACGGGAAATTTGTCTGGTCGGTGGATAGGTAAACCCACCGTCTTCCGGATTGATCATCGGGTAAAAATCGCCGGGTGTCATAATGGTATGATACTGTCGTAAATCATCTTCCTCGAAAGCATCCCGAATGGTAGTACCTTGATTATCTACTTGTCCGCTGGTCGCTGTTTGTGATCCCCAGCCATCGGAATTTTTGGTAATGCCCTGACCGAAAGGGGCAAAAAACGCTTGCAGTGCATTTCCGGTTCCGCCGGGACCACAGCCAGTATACTGTACTTGAAAGATAGACTCTTCATTATTATCACTGGTTTCTTTTAGCCAGTTTTCGTCAAATGTATCCATTAACCGGTAATGACCGGACGCAATAATTTCTCTGGCGAGTTCTATTGCTCCTGCATAATTTTTGGTGGTTAGATATACTTTAGTTAGCAATGCCTTAGCGGCACCCGAAGTAGCCCGTCCGGCTTCGGCACTATTTCTTTGTGCTGGTAAAGTGGCAATTCCGTCTTCCAGGTCAGCTATGACAAGGTCGTAAACCTGATCAATGGTAGCCCGTGGCACACTGAAGTCCGAGTAAATGTCCTGTACTTCGGTCACCAGAGGGACACCACCGTACATTCTCACTAAATCAAAATAACTGAATGCTCTTAGGAACTTAGCTTCTCCCAAAATGGCGGACTTGGTAGTTTCTTCCATATTTATATCGGGGATTTTATCCAGCACTTGATTGGCCCGGACAATGACCACGTAGTGTTCGGCCCAGAATTCTGCGTTGGGTACATTATCACCGTTGATGGTAAAATTGTCAATAGTGAGAAAGTCCGGATCGTTTCCACCGGTCGTCGCATTGTCCCCCGGAATTTCTGTCATCATCCAGCTTTTACCGTACCAATTGGTACCCTGGATCGGTGCGTAACAAGCAGTAATAGCTCGTCTGGCATCATCGGCTGATTGGTAGAAATTATCTTCAATCAATTGATCTAACGGTTCTTTCTCAATTAAATCATTACAAGCCGTGAAAGCTAGAAGCAAAAGGATAAGGTTAATGGTTATTATATTTTTCATTTTTTAAAAATTTACATTTAATCCAAAAGTATAAGATCGGGCCACCGGGAAACGACCGTTGTCAACACCGTTAATTAATGGGTTTTGATTAAAGGAACCAATCTCCGGATCAAAACCGGAATAGCCAGAGATCGTTAACAGGTTTTGGGCACTTACATAAAAACGCATACTCTGAATTTTTATATCCTCGATGATTGATTTAGGGATGGTATAGCCCAGCGAAATATTTTGCAGCCTGATATAAGATCCATCTTCCACAAAACGATCCGATACTCGTCGGTTAATATTGGGATCATTTCCGTTGGATCTTGGATTGGTTCCCGCTGGGTTATCAGCCGTCCAACGATCAATTACGTCTTTGGATTGATTAAGCCAGCCAGCAGTTCCGGTCAAGTCCCGCTTCAGCGCATTAAAAACTTCATTCCCGTAAACTACTCTGAAAAATACATTGAAATCAAAGTTTTTATAACTAAGTTCGTTAATCATATTAAAGGTAAAGTCTGGATTTGGATTTCCAATAAATGTTTTGTCCCCGTCGTCAATGACTCCGTTGTTATCTAAATCTTTAAATTTAATATCTCCTGGCCGGGTTCCTGTTTCCTGAAAAGGACTCTCGGCAATTTCTGCTAAAGAACCAAAAATACCGTCTACCTGATGACCGTAATATTCTCCGATCGAGCGGCCTTCTTCCGTACGGGTAATGGGAATCCTTTGAATAATTCCGGTAAGCGCTCCGGTGGATCCCAGATCTACCACTTTATTTCGGTTGACCGAATAATTCATCGAAGTTCTCCAATCAAAAGCACCGGTCGTATTTTGGGTGTTTAGCGTTAATTCAAATCCTCGGTTATTCATTTTACCAATATTGACAAATGGCGGGTTGAGCGACCCGGCCGTTCTGGGAAGAATGGCGGGTAGCAACATGTCTCTGGAATCTTTATTATAAATATCCAGAATGACTTCCAGCCGATTGTTAAAAAATCCAGCGTCAATACCAAAATCAACTTGTACGGAACTCTCCCATTTTACCTCTGGATTCGAAATGTTATCGGGTGCGAACCCAGTAGTCAGTTCGTCCGCAATAACCACATCTACGGAGCGCAGAGTAGTGGCAAAAGAATATAATCCAATTTCCTGGTTACCAACTGATCCGTACCCAATTCTGAATTTAAGGTTAGATAAAGGCTCGAAGGATTTTAGAAAATCCTCGTTAGAAGCTCGCCATGCTACTGCAAAGGATGGGAAATATCCGTATTTGTTGCTGGGACCAAACCTGGAAGAACCATCAACTCTAAAAGTAGAGGTTAATAAATATTTATCCTGGTAATTATAATTCAATCGCCCCAGGTAGGAAAGCAAAGCCCAGTGTCCGGCACCACCATTAACGAGTTGAGTGCTGGCATCTCCCAAAGATAATTCTCGTAACTGATTATTAGGAAGGTTCTCCCGGGAGGCGTTTAAAAATTCGTATTTACCTTCTTGTGCTTCCATTCCAACCAGTAGATTAAAACTATGATCATTGAATTTTTTATCGAAAGTTAGCAGGTGTTTATTAATCCAGAAAAAACTGTTGGCATTAAATCTTCGAACTCTGGAATTTCTGAATTGAGAACCTCTTTCGAAAGCGGATAGAAAAGTATTGTGATTGGTGTAAAGAATATCGGTCGCCAATTCTGTTCGGTATTTCAACCAGGAAAAAATATTTATTTCCCCAAAAACACTGGCGAGTACCCTGGTTTTTCGGTTGACATCATCCGTCTCCAGTGCGTTGGCGAGTGGATTATCAAAAGTGATAATTACATCTCGGCTGGGAGGTACGCCAAACGATCCATCCAGATTTCTGGCCGGGATCATGGGCGGGGTCAGCAGGGCAGTATAGATGACACCACCACTTGCGTCGTTAAAAGTAATGTTCTCTCGTGTTCTGGCGACATTGATGTTTCCACCCATTTGAATACGGTTGGTAAATTTATGAGTAGCATTTAACTTTAAAGAATAGCGATCAAAATTAGAGCCTCGTACAATACCATCCTTGTGGTGTAGTCCTCCGGAAAGTGAAAAAGTTGATTTTTTATTACCACCAGATATCGAAAGCTGGTGATTGTACATTGAGGCAGTTCTGAATATTTCATCTTGCCAGTCGGTCCCTTCTCCCAGCAAATCCAGATTTTCAAATTCTTCGATGGTGCCGATTCCTGTTTCATTAATATATTGAGCGTACTGTCTGAGGTTCATAACGCCTACTTTTTTATAAAGCTGCTGAAATCCGTAGTAGGTATCATAAGAGATTCTGGAGGTACCTTCCTCTCCTTTGATGGTGGTAATAAGAACGACACCGTTAGCGGCCCGAGCACCATAGATAGCGGTGGCAGAAGCATCTTTTAAGATCTCAATGGACTCAATATCGTTGGGATTTATGGTGGTCAGTGCGTTGGCATTTTGTCCACCTCCATCTGCTTCGAAGGTCGTGGAAGTACCAGCATTATCGTTGATGACCGGAATTCCATCAATTACATAAAGTGGTTCCGAAGCGAGGGTAGAACTGGTACCCCGGATTCTGACAGAAACACCACCACCTGGTGCACCGCTATTCTGAGTTACATAAACGCCTGCGGAACGTCCTTGCATGGCGGCATCCAAACCCGTGGTGGCTGACTGCTTGATTTCTTCGGCGGAAATAGAAGATAGAGAACCCGTTACGTCACTGCGTTTTTGAGAACCATATCCAATGACTACCACCTCGTCCAGTAATTCGGTATCACTATCCAGGAAGACGTTGAGCGTTGTCTTGCCGTTTACTTTAACTTCCTTTTTTTGGTAACCAATATAGGTGAAGGTCAAGACAGATTCTTCGGGGACGGAAATAGAAAAACCGCCATCAATTCCGGTGACCGTACCCAGTGTAGAGGAAGCCATAATATTTACCCCGATTAGCTCCTCTTTAGTTTTAGCATCTAGCACTTTACCAGAGACTTCTATATTTTTTTCTTTTATAACTGCTGGTTCAGGTGTTAGGAGAGTGTTTACTTCTTTTAATTTAATGACGTAGGTTTTGTCATTAAGTTTTTTGAAAGTAAGCGCTCCATACCTGGTTAACTGGACAAGGTCTTGTGTCAGGTTGTTGGTAGTACTAACAAAACTATCAATCAATATTCCGTCTACTTGTTTTTTATCATAAACAAAATTGACATCGTATACTTCGGTTAGATGATCCAGGACGTTAGAGCTTTTTGCTTTGGTAAAAACTTTAGGACTCTGACCCCGAACGGAGGTCAGTGCCAGTAATATACAAAAAGTGCTTATCCATAATTTTTTAAAAAGCTTTACGAGATTTTGTGTAATTTTTGGTTGCATATAAATTTTGTCTTGATTTATTTCAATATGATTTCATCGTTAGATCGAATGATCCGGATGTCGTAAATTTCTGATAATGCTTGTAATAATAACTCGGGATCATTTTTTGGGATGGAAGCGGTCACTTTCCTTTTGAGTAGTTTCTTATTTTTAACTTTTATATTCAGATCAAAAGATGCTTCCAGTACAGCGACAATTTCACTGACGGGGGTATCCTCAAAGACCAGTTGTTCTTCTTTCCAAATAGAATAATGAGCGGCATTTACTTTTTCTTTTTGTAATTGGCCGTTTTGATAAAAAAGTTTTTCACCTGGTTCTAGTATGATAGATTTTTGTTGGTGATCGTGAAATGCTAATTTGCCTGTTTCCAAAACGATCTCAAAACTTTCTTTTTGTTCATCAACGGTAAAGGAAGTGCCTAAAACTTCGATTTGTCCCTTTTTTGTGTGCACGATAAATGCTTGTCGACCGGTAATTGGATTTTTACGGACTTCAAAAAAAGCTTTTCCCGTCAACCATATTTCCCGGTTGTCGGCTGTTTCCCATTTCGCCTCGTGTTTGATGGAGGAGTTGGCGGTTAAAAATACACTGGAACCATCTGGGAGCTGAACCTCTGTAGGAACTGCAAAAGTTTGAGTAATGTAGTCTGCTGTTTCAACGGTGTAGTATCTGGACCAAAAGAAAAATCCTGCGATTATCAATAATAAGCCAACCGCGGCAACTCCCGCGACGGTAGACCAGGAATTAAATTTATGATTGGAAGCTACTTTCTCTCTAGTTTTGGCAGCTACTTGATTAAAATGAGCCTTTATTTTTGCTTTTTCAGCTATTATTTCTTTTTCAGAAATCCGTAGTGCTAAAAATTCTACGATTTTTCTTGCCTCATTAATATTGGACGTCTGATCAGGGTGTTCTACCAAATAATTTGTCCAGTATCCAATTGCTTCCTCGTCTGTTTTTAAGCAAAAAGCCTGAAAACTTACGTTGGAGGCATACTGCTCGACGGTCATTAAGTTATTCTTCATGTGCAAAAAATTAGGTACTTTCTTGTTTTCGTATTTCAAACAGGGGGCTTTTACATAGCGTAAACCACCCGTTTACCACTATAGAGTAGAGAAGTCCTCACTTTTACCATGAAAAAAAGGAAAAATAATAATAAGGTTCTACTTTATAGTGATTTTACGAAATCATGTAAGTTAAAACGAATCCAAACAGAACATACTTTCGAATTCGTTTAATGGCTTCGTGTATCTGATTATAGACCGTTCTTTTGGAAGTATTCGTTGCACTGGCAATTTCTTCGTAAGATAAACCTTCGTAAAATCTAAGTTTGAGTACTTTTCGCTGGGTGGGAGAAAGACTGGCTAAGGCGTTTTGAATATTTAATTGGAGGTCGCTGTTCTCCTGGGATCTAATAAGTAATTCTTCGTAAGAAAGCGTTTTTGGTTGATCGGCAACCTTAAGCTGAGTAGTCGCTAATTGATCTTTCTTTTTTGACTTTAAAATTTTTCTTTTGAGCGCAATGAGCAGATATGCTTGCGGACTTTTAATACCCTCGATGAGATGAGGCTTTTCACATAATTCTAAAAATAATTCTTGAATAGCGTCTTTTGTCAGATTTTTATCTCCGCAAAAGATGAATCCTTGCGTATAGAGGTAGCCAAAGGATAAATCATAGATCTCCTCTAATTTTTGGATAGCGCTCAGATGTTGATTAGTACGCATAATTGAATAATACTACTTCAAACCCAAAGTAAGGAATTATAAACAAAGCGTTAGTATTATTTGGTCAAATAACGCCAGGATGTCTAAAATATAGGTTTTATCCTTGTAAACCGTATTTTCTAATAAAATTTGAGGCGGTGAATAGTTATTCGACTGTCGATCAAAAGGCAAATATAATAATCCTGATTAATGGTTTATTTTCTCAATCCTCCCAATAAATTCATAATCAACTCCTTTTCCAAAATTGCTTTGTCAATCGTCCGATGCCGCGCATACCAGGAATATAATCTTCGCAAAGTAGATAAAATACTAAAACAGGCAATCTCAATGTGGACTGATTTTAAACTTCCTTCTGCAATAGCTTGTTGAAAAATATCAATAAATAATTTTTCATAATAATTACGCAGGTCGATATATTCGTCGTAGGCGTAATTATCATCGCTCTCATCATTTTTTAAAAACACCCATTGATCGGGGACAAGCGACACCGCATCCGGATTTTCTATGGTAATATTTATTTGGTCTCGAATAATTTGTTCCAGTTTTTCAATAGCGGGGAGGTTGCTTTTATTTACCTCATCAATACTCGTCACATAAATTTTTGCGATAGGTAACAGTAAACTTTGTAAGATATCTTCTTTACTCTTGATATGATTATAAAGACTGGCGGACTTCATTCCGACGGCGTCGGCAATATCCCGAACGGACGTAGCTGCGTATCCTTTCTTACGAAACAACCGAGCTGATTTGGCCAAAATTTCCTTTTGTCGATTTTTAGATTTTAAAGTCAAGACGATAATTTGTTAACGGCCAATAGCCCTTTTAATAATATTCTGGCACCGGCTGGATTAGTTGCCAGTGGAATGTTATGTACATCACATAAACGCATCAGCATCTGCACGTCAGGTTCGTGAGGATGCTTGTCGAGTGGATCCCGAAAAAAGAAAACTGCATCTACTTCTTTTTGAGCAATCAGCGCCGCAATTTGTGCATCACCGCCCAGTGGTCCGGACAAACATTTGACCACGTCATAACCCGCATTTTCGATATAACCTCCGGTCGTTCCCGTGGCAATAATTCGGGCGCCTTGCATCGCTTCTTTTTGATTAATGGCAAAAGCCACCATCTCGGGCTTTTTTCCGTCGTGTGCAATTAGCGCAATCGTTAGTGGAGAAGACTTCTCAAAATTATCTTCAGTAACGGTAATTTTAATTTCTGACATAAAAATATAAATTAAATGGTCTTTTCTGGTAAAATCTTCTTAAACAAGATTCACAATGTAAAACTAGCGTAAAGGTACGAATTCATTTGGAGTGGACTGACCAAAAATAATTACCTTTGTACCGTGGAAAAAAAACAATCTCGCAGTCGCTTTATCATTATACTGGCCATCCTTATTACGATCGTTAATCTATTGGTTTACAATGATATAGCCAGCTTTTGGCAAGGTGGAGAAGTAGACCTGCTCTCCGTCATTCAATCGACTCCTCCCGAGGGAGCCACCACCGCGCCGTTACCTTTTCGGCTCCTGGAACAAATTTACCGACAGGTACCACTTTCTTCCATCTTTCTGAGAATTCCTGCTACCATCGCAGTATTGCTGACGTTGTGCGGATTATACTTTTTGGGTCGTCGGATCTTTAGCGAACCTGCTGCCCGGATGGCTACCCTCGTCGCTGCTTGCTCATTTTTACTATTATCTTTTGGTAAATTAATAGGTGTGGATGCCTGGTTAATTGCGGCCCAGACTTTTCAGATTCTGGGACTAATTTATTACCTCAAACAACCACAAATCGAGTGGTCTTTTCGTTCGAATTTACCTTTTTTTCTGGGTTGTTATTTTGCGCCTGTTCCAATGTTTTTATGGACCGGAACGATCCTTTTGTTCTACGGAATTTTTCATAAAAATGGAAAAAATATTCTAAAACCTATCTTCTCCATTCCCGTTGTAGGGACCGTCATCATCGTCTTGTTATCTGGAGGATTCCATTGGGAAACTCCCGGACTGCTAATGGCTTGGCCGAACGGTGGAGTGGGGCATTTTATAGCCTATAATTTATTGGCGTATTTGCCGTGGCTGGCTTTTTTACCATCGGCATTATGGGATACTTTTAAAAAACTGAGGAAACGGGAAGAATTGGCTACGGTTTACGTAGGCTGGTTACTAGGCGCACTGGTTTGTGGGACGGGCGTTTTACAAATCATCCTGGCGTTAATGATTGGCCGGCATGTATTATTTTATTTTCAAAAAAATTATCCTTACCGTTCGACCGTACGTTCACTGGTGGTAACGCATTTTGTCCTGGCCTTTTTCGGTTTGTTTGCTTTTATCATGTTTGCCGGATACAATCAATTCGGTGCCGCCGGATACCGTGCGGCTATTGCCGTAGCCATTGCGTACTGGGGTGGAAGTCTGGTGAGTGTAACGGCTATCTTTTCCGAGCGCCGGGATCGATTGACGGGAAGCTTGACGGTGGCTGCCATGGTGGGGTTTTTGATGTTCTGGTTAAATGGAATGCCATTGTTAGAGAGTAGAAGAGGGGCACACCGGATAATGGTGGAAAAAGCAAAAGGGTACCGTAGCCCGGATACCAAACAGTTGATCTTTTTTATGGCCGATCCAAGTCATTTTTCTTCTGCTACGGATATTTATACGCAAGCCGTCGGGATCAAAACGCAAAGATCGACGGCAGCGCAGATTTCTTCGACAAAACAGAATACCAGTGATCTGGTCGTTTTACCAAAAACCAATTATCTGGAGATAAATCCTGCGCCAATTATTCTACGGGACAGTATCAGCATCTATCCTGGTATTTTAGCAGAACCAGTAAAATATTACATTGGGAAGTGGAGGTGATAGAAAATACAAACATGAGTCATCCGAACTTTATGATTAAAATTTTTAGCTGATTAGCCAGTAGGCTTTTAGCTAGTTAGCCCTCTTTTTACGTAAAAGGAGGGCTAACTGGCCAACAAGCGAACTGTTAGATCCACTTCTAAATAAATAATTTGGGATGACTCAGGTTTTGATCCTGAAAAATTGGAAGTTTTATCCAACAAAAACCCAATAAAGTAAGACCATCAATATAATCGTGGCGGTGGCCACAATAATCAACATCTTCTTTTCGGCTTCCTTATTTTTGGCTTCAATAATTCTCTCTTTTTTCTTTTTAGCCATGATGGTTAGGTTTTGGTGATTGAAGTTGCTTTTATAGACATCCAAACAACTCCATTTAATTAGATTTATCCGTTTGGTAATAACTCCCGCCTATTATAACCGGAAAGTAGTTTACACCATTACACCGTCCAAATTAGGAATTTTTTTGGAATTGCTAAAAATTTTGCTCAAAAAATTCGATAACTCTCGGATCAATGATAATATCCCGTCCGGTTAAGGGCTTTCGCAGGACAATTCCTTCGAGGGTGCGACAGCGGCTGAGCGCCACGTAGGTCTGACCGTGCTCAAAGGCGCCCCGGCCCAAATCAACGATAATTTTATCAAAAGTTTTTCCCTGACTTTTATGAATGGTAATGGCCCAGGCTAGTCGCAATGGATATTGGGTATAGCTACCCACGGTCTCGGTTGTGATGGGGTTGGTCGCGTCTATTTCCGTTGCTTTGTAGCGGAGCATCTCCCACTTAAGTTTTTCTACGTTGATGTATTTTTGTGTACCATCCGGCGCTTCGATAACGACGTGAATTTCGTCGTCCAGGAGTTTGACCACCTTACCAATAGTTCCATTGGCAAACCGTCGCTGCGGATCATTTTTTACAAACATTACCTGAGCACCCAATTTTAATTTAAGGGCAGGTTCTGCCGGTGCCAGTCGTTCGCCAAAACTTCCGGTTATGTTGGCCAGATACGTATACTCGTCCGTTTTGAGGGCTTTGAGTCGTTCCTGATTGATCTGATTAACAATATTATTACGGGAAGAGAGCGTGATGTAAAAATCAGTAGAGGTGAAATTCTCTATATGGCGGGTATTTAAATCCTCCATAATATCGTAATCAATCTGATTTAACCGTACGGCGTCAAGCAAGCCGATAAAATGAACAGATTCCTGCCGGTAAGTTTCCGTCAATTCGATATAGTCCATCTCCATTTCTTCATTAAAAACATTGGAAGAAAAAAAGTAGGGACTTTCATAAATAGTGGAGAATATTTCTCTTTCAGCCATGGTCGCCACTACGGGCGGTAACTGGAACAGATCGCCAAAAAATACCACTTGTACCCCACCGAATGGTTTTGGGTTGTCGCGATTGATGCGTAAAAAATAATCAATATTATCTAGCAAATCGGCGCGAACCATGGAAATCTCGTCGATGACCAGCACTTCCATTTTTCGGTACAAGCTCCGGTTACGGCGCTTTTGAATATCGTGCTTCTGAAGCGGTTTTGCCGGAAATCCGAAGAAAGAGTGAATGGTCTGTCCTTGCACATTTAAGGCGGCGACACCCGTAGGAGCCAGGACGACTACTTTTTTGCGGGTACTCTTCCGGAAAAGACTGAGTAAGGTAGATTTTCCCGTACCGGCCCGTCCGGTGATAAAGGCACTAGTGGGTGTTTTTTCCAGTAAATCCAGTGCATATTTAAAAGTCTTATTTAGATGTAACGGTTGTTTCTCAATCATAGAGCGAAGATAGCAAAAATCAAGAAAGAGCGCTCTGGAAAATTAGGAGAACCCCTTTAATTTTTCCTTGTTTTTGCTATTCGCTAATTGTTTTTTAAAATGCCCAGGCAATTCCAATACCACTGCTGGCGGGCGTAAGGCGTTGTCCAATATTCTTTTTATCAAAGGAGCGGTTATAATTCAGGATGGCATGTTTCCGGTGGGTCATGGAGCGGATCGCCAGTACAATCGCGGATAACCCGGAAGCGGCAAATCCGATAGCTGGGACTGCCAGACTTTTTTCTTTTTCATCATTGTCAATCATCCATATTCCAAAACCGATCTGGACACCCAGTAAGCCGACGCCAATTCCCTGGTTAAGGTTTGCCTTTTTCCAACTTTGTTCCGCCGCGGGTACATCTGATAGTAATTTTTTAAAATAGTCTTTTTCAATTCTTTTGTCATCCTGGTAAAATTCCCAGCCGAACAAACCACTGAACATGGTCAGTTCCTGTGCTTTGAGAGGATTAGTGAAAACAAAGAAGGATAGGGAAAAGACGAAAAGGAATAATTTCATTTTACAATGTTTTTGTGAATAATTTTATGAAGGAGAACGATTGATCATGATTTATCGGTTGATCATTTCAGCCTTCTCTTGAACGGAATATTTGCTGATTGAATTTTTTTGACTGAAATTTTTAACATTTGGAAGGCACTAGATTAGCCTACCAGGATTATGTGTATTTTTACAAAAAAAATTATGGAAGAAGTAAAAGATAGTAATGGAAATATACTTAAGGAAGGAGATTCCGTGCAACTAATCCGGGATTTAAAATTAAAGGGAACGACCACTAATTTAAAACGAGGAACGGTTTTTAAAAACATTAAATTGACGGACAACGAAGATGCGATTGAATGCCGCAATGGCAAGACGTGGTTGGTTTTAAAAACACAATATTTGAAAAAGAAATAGATCTCTTCCATCACGGTTGAAAGTAGCAAACAGCAAAGAAATTTTTTAATTTTATTGCTGCGAATAAAAAATGAAAAACAGGAACAAAGCGGAAAACTGAAAATGGAAAACGTAGAGGCTGTCTCATTAGATTAAAATCTGAGACAGCCTTTTCTATTTTTTCGAATTTACGTAAAAATCTAAGAAACTCTGATTTAAGAGCTTTTATGGATAATGAGGAGGCTTCTAAGCGAAAAAATAGCAAAAGTAAAGTGATTTAAAGATAGAATATCCATTTTTTGACTATTCGCAGGTGGTATAGGATCACTTGGGGTCAATTGGATGATCATTGATTGGTAAAGTTTAGTCCACCACTTTTTAAAGTTGTGAGCAATGGCTAGTAATCCCATTTCGATACTCACTTTTTCTAGTGAGCAGAGTAAAAAACGATTGAAAAGCCGATTAGATTTGATGTGACCAAATACAGGTTCAACATCCCAATTCCGTTTCTTTTTTAAACGAATACCTCGTAAAGAATCCAAATTTTCTTTAGCAATTTTTCGATGTCTTTGTAGGTTTGGACTTACTTGAATAATTCGTTCTTTTGCCGAATTATGGCAAACATTCCTTAATGGGCATCCCTTACATCTTTGAGCTTGGTAAACTTTTACGGTTGATTCAAATCCTGTTTTACTAGTTCGCTTAGTCGTATATCGGTAAGTCATTTTTTGTCCCATTGGACAAATATAATAATCCAGTTGTGCATTATAGTGTAAGTTTTTGGTATGAAAACCATTCTTTTTAAAACTTGCTTTTTGTTCTTGAAAATAGCCAGGATATTTTAAATAAGACGCGATTCCTTTTTGTTCCAGGTAATCATAATTTTCTTCTGATCCATATCCAGCATCTCCTACTGCTCGTTTAGGTAATGGTTGATCAATACCTTCTAACAATGCTTGAGTATTTTCCATATGTGGAATAAATACGGGCCAATCTGTTGTGTTTTGGTGAAGCGTATAATTGATAATGAATTGATCTGAAGTTCCTAATTGAATATTATAAGCTGGTTTAAGCTGACCATTTTTCATGTAGTCATCCTTCATTCGCATAAACGTTGCATCTGGATCTGTTTTGGAATAAGAGGAACGACCATCGAGTATCTGTTCATGATTTTCATACTCCTCTAACTTCTTTAGATGTTCTTCTTCTAATTTTTTGACTTGCTTAGTTAGCTTTTTATTTTTTCCTAATTCTTCTGCCAACTGTCCATTAATTTGATCAATTGTCTTTTGTAAAGACTCGCTATCTTGTATTTTAGGTAGACCTTCTGGATCTCTTGTTTGCACCTGTAATTCTTCCTCGTTGGATTGTTCTATTTGTTCTACTAAAACTGCTATCTTTTCTAACAAATTAGCTTTATAACGGGCTACGCTTTTGGCCCATACAAACGTGTAACGGTTGGCTACCGATTCTATCTTAGTACCATCTACATAATAATCCTCTAGCTTCACAAAACCTTGTTCGATCAATAATAACAAAACTTGGGCAAACACGTCTTTGACCGTATTTTTTAATTGTCCCTTACGGAAACGGTTGATTGTGTTGTGATCAGGTTGTTGCATACCGCACAACCACATAAAACAGATATTTTCCTTTAATGCTTTTTCTATCTTACGAGAGGAATACAACTTTTCTATATATCCATAAATCAATGCTTTTAATAACATTTTTGGATGATAGTTACTAGCTCCTCCTCCTTCGTAGGCCTGTAGAATTGTAGACATGTCCATTCCATCTATGGTATCACTTACTAATCTTACTATATGATTGGGAGGAATCAACTCTCCAAGAGAAGGTGGGAGTAACCACATTTGGTCTTGTTCGTAAGGCTTGAACACAACCGCATTATGACGTTTTTGCTTCTGCTTTTTCATACCTTAAGATACAAAATACAACCGCAAATCTGAAAAATTTAAATAAAAAAAACTGCCTCATAAGTTTTTACTTATGAGACAGCCTCT
>CALLPK010000078.1 GCA_938015415.1 uncultured Saprospiraceae bacterium | reverse complement strand
AGTTTAAAACTGGCAGACTTTAATTGATCTGGTTGGCCAAAATCAACTTCGGTCTCTTGCTCTGTTTGCATTTTAAAGGTTCCATGGGCTGGTACTACCGCCTGAATGGCAGTGGTTATTTTACTCTGTGACTGAATAAATTTAGCTTCCGAATTATTGTCTGGATTTATTTCACCACTCAGTTGATAAATAATTTTTTGTGGCTGAATGGCCAGCATTTCTACGATATTTGAATTGTTTTTATTCAATGTCAGGGTGCTGGATTTAGCAGTGCCCATTTCGTTAACTTCAGGTGCGTCGAGTAAAAAACCTTCCTGTGAAAACCGACCGCTCAACGAGACAGATCTTCCTTCCGCATTGATCATGGTTAAGCTGGTAATCCGAGTACGAATGGCAAGGCCAAAGCTGTTTTCAAATACCAAACTTAACTGAGGATCCGCTAAGGATAATTCTCCGTCAAATCCCAAATCAAATAAATCAATGGTTAGACTATCTTGTTCCATTGCAAATGCTTCGGAGGTGAAATTTCCAACTACTAAATCATATTCCCAATTTCGTCCCCAGCCACCGACCGCGTCCAGCGTAATAGAGCTACCATCAGTCACCTTCGTAGCGATGTACTCAACGGTCATCTCTTGGTTGTCTAAATTTAAGCTATATCCGGTCACGTCAATTGGAGCCAGCTCAAATTCCTGTGGTGCTTGTCCCTGATTAATTAATCGCTCGGTAACGGTAAAAGGTTGTCCATTCTTTATCAGGTTAGAAAAAATAATTTGGATATCAATATCTTCGGGTTCTGAGCTAACGATTTGAAAATTCATACTTCCCCCTTTCAGTTTTAAGGTTTCTAGTTGTACTCCAGGGAAAATTTCTACTGCGACCGTTGCGCGTTCGTTGGGAACGGCAAATGGGAAATCGGGAATATCCGAAAATAATTGTCCAACTTTTACTTCCGGGCCGTCTGCTTGATAATTAAATGCTAAAGTACCATCACTGGTCGTGTTGATAAAAGTTGCCTCGGTGTCAGAAGCTTCGATTAGATCCTGGATGGTCGTGGTTGAATTAATAAGTGGAAGTGCGTAATCCGCCTGAATTTCAAGGTCGTCAATCGAACTAACCGAATCGAGTTGATTACAGGATGGCAAGAGCATGGCCACCATCGGTAGCAATAACCATCTTAATACCATAAGTGTTCTCATAGTGGTAGTAATTTAGTTTGTTGGAATTAAAATATGTATTAGGGAGGTTGAAAACAGTTAAGAAATATTCAAGAATCAGGCCAGTAGGAAAAGGACCTGGGATTTTGAAGGGGATAAAAATCCAATATAAAGTCGACAAAATTGGAAGGCTATTATCTTACGACTCCTTAAAAGTAAAATGCCACTAACCGTTTCCGATTAGTGGCATTTTAGGGGAATGCTAAAAAAGAATTGTTTTAGTAGCCAAAATTTTGTACCCAATAATGGGGAAAGGAACCCACAGTACCGACATTATAGCAACCGACATAGCGCCATTCTGGTTTAAGTAACGTTTTACGGTGACCTCGCGTAGGAATACCTTCATCAATTAGCAATAGAATAACCGCTGTACGTACGCTAGGCGTTCCTGCTACGAGATTTTCATTACCATCTTGCATATTTGAGCAGGCTTTACGTACCCGATCCCAAGGCCAGGAACCATCCCGTCCCTGGTGATTTACATCACCGGTTGGCTTTTGATCAATACCATGTTCTTTAGCTGCTTGATAAATACACTGAGAAGGAGTTAAAATGGACAATGGGCCAAGTTGGCGAAGTTCTGCTTTTAGTTCATTGACTACAGCCTGATCGACGGGAAAACCATCGGTTCTACGCTGTTCGTTGACGTAGGCATCTACGTATTGAATATAGCCAGATGGGTTACCCCGTAATAAATTGATTTCATTGACCATCTCCATTTCCTGACTACTCATGCTAGTGGCTCCGTCACTACTGTTGGTATGGGTTGTGGGAGGATTGGTATTGGTTCCAGTATTAGTGATATTGGTATATGGTGGTGTGTAGGGATCTTTATTATTTGTGTTTTTGACGAGGCCGGCATAATCAGTCGGACCATTTGTGTAAGAAATTCGATCACAAGTACAATCGCTAGAGAGCAGAATATCGCCCGTTTGTGGTTGGTAATTATTGTCCATGGCATTAAATTCGCGAAAACGTGCTTCACTGTAGCCATAGAGTTCTGCGAGGCCAGCCATAGATTGTCCTGCTACTACGCGGTGTTTTTTACCACCTTGTTTGGTATAAAGTCCACGGGAGGTAAAAGTTTCAGTCGGTTGATTGTATTCCGTTGGAGTAGAATTATTACGGACAATCAGTTCCTGGCAGAGCATCAACGGCTGATTGTATCCCAGCTTATTCCAGGTCATTATATCTTGTAATTCTATATTGTAGAGATTAGCAATCTTATACAAGTCATCTCCATATTGAATTATGTGAATACCGGTTCTGGGAGTGTTAAGACATTGGGCTTGTAAGTACATCGAACTACAGGCAATGATTAAAATGGTCATTATTGTTTTCATAATAGAGGTTTGAAAGTTAAATATTAAAATAAAGCTAAAGTTAGTAAAATAATCTAATTAGCAAGTAATTTTCAGGAGATTTTGACTTTAAGAAGTGGTCTAAGATTGGAGACTAAAACCTAAATTGTTAATAGAAAAATAGTTAAATGCTTCCCTAAATCCCTGCGAATCACGAAAATTTTTCCATCCATTTGATCTCAGCCTATGCTACAGATGAAACTTTTATACATGTATACGTACATATTGGTAGAGATTTTTTTAACTTAAGTTCGCTCCATGATTATTGACCTTGATCTTAACGTTTCGCTTATATATGAGACCAATACTTGTCGGCTTGACTATCTATCACGGAAGAGTTATAACCTCTACGAGGTTTTACGTGATAATATAGAATTAACGCGAAACTTGGGGTATTCAACCATCGGAAGTCCCGTGTTGAAATTAACTAATGAGGTGCTTACCCTTACGTATAGTGCGATGCAGCATCAGATCAATTGTGAATTATACGAAGATTTATTAGGAGAGAATTCTATGGATGTGGACTTATTGGCTCAGTTGGCCAGTCTCTTTGAAATTACCGAGGTCTTATCGATCAGGTATTATGATTTTTTAGAGAAATGGGCGCTTATAAAAGATCAGAAGGAGAGAAAGATTATCGTATTAGATAAATTATCTGTTCCCGCCTAATAAATATCCATCTAGTCTAATACTCGCCTAAATTATGTCGTGTGCTAAGTGGTAAAGAGACGGACTGTGAGGATTTTGGATTCAGGATCACGAATAAATCTTCCACGGAATAATTTAGATATTTATTATTAGAAAGTAGCTCAAAAATTACTTTAGAGTTATTGGTCTTAAGATGATTCCACATGAGCGTTAATAGTCGAATAGCTCTGCTGGAGCTTTCAAACTCCATAATCAGAGTATGTGCATAAGCCGCCGAAGCATCATCCGTTATCTGAAAAGGTTGCTCCGAATTTTCGGTTAGCTTATCTGTTGCAAATAATCTCTGTTGCTTGAATTTTATATACTGCAGTCGGGAGGAAATAATAGAGGATACGGTACTTTTAAATTTGGTCGTACTCATGATTCAAAGGTAGTATTGACCCAATAAGTCAAAGAGGTTTAGTTAATTTTCATTGATTTTTTGCTTTAAAATTAGTTAATTGTGGTTATCTGTGTTGGGAGACACATGAAAAAGCAGAAGGTTATGAGGATGCTATCTTAATTATTTTTTCTAGCTGCTCCTCGTTATAATTTAAATACGTATTGTTTTTAAGAAGGTTACTAATAGTAGTGGCATTCTCTGTGCAAAGCCATACTTTCAGGATTTGGAGTCGTTTAATATCTGCGTTAATATTATTAACCACCTGTAACATTCTATCCAATTCATCCAATAGGAAATTTTGTGAATCAGGCAGGTTTGGATTGGTCAGATCCGGGAGGGTATCGTTGCATTTGCACCGCAAACAATCAATACCCCGCTCAATTTTTTGATAAATAGTAACAGTTCGTTCGTTCCATGCCATTTTAGGCTTGAAGCGTAAAGCATTCACATTCATAGGCGATTAATAGTGTAAAATAGTCTGGCGATTAGCAATCGCAATAGCGTCTTTAACAAAGTTAACCATAAATTATTTATTTTCATATATGTAAAGGGCGAACGGTAGTTATTATTTAGGGAACGTACAAAAATGGGTTGTCATCGTATTTAAGTAAGGGTAAATTGATAGTTTATAAATGAGTGATCTTTTTAAAAAAGAGATAGAAGTATTAGATACAATATAGAAAGTAACCCGATTTGTACAGATTTTAACCTTAATGTGGTTTTTTAGAAAAAAAATGGTAAATTTGTTGTCACAATCAAAGGTTATTTTACTTTTTTCGTAAATTCATTCTCAATGAATAACCTTAAATCCAATAAGAATTTATCAACTCGATATAAAGAATGTTTTCATTTGGTTTTTTGGGGCTAGGGAGGAACTTCTAATGTTCCTCTCCCTTTTTTTACAAAATTTGAGAAAATAATTAATTTTTTGAGGATTTTCTTCTTTTTTGCTTTAAAAGTAAGTCACAAATAATAGGGTGCAAAAGTGATCAATAGGTTAGTAATGTTTTTATTCTCTGCTTTTTATAATTTTGAGATTAAACATTCCACTAGTTTTAAAGGTAGAAATAATTTGTACCATCTTCCATAGAATTTATCAACTCGATATAAAGAATGTTTTCATTTGGTTTTTTGGGTTAGGGAGGAGCTTCTAAAGCTCCTCTCCCTTTTTTTACTCCTTTCGTTTTACCTTCCTTCCTTTTTTTGTACATTTAGCCTTAGAGCTTAAAGTTGTTTGTACTTGAATGAAAACAGCAGAAGATTTCTCTAGCTCTCGGCTGCTTTTGGAATTCTTAAACAACTTCATTGTCTAAACTTTCAACTCATGACTGTCATTGGCAACCATGAACTTTGGATAAATGCATAAACCGACAGCTTTGGCAAAAACTGTCTCAGACCTCCCAAAATATTATGAGCAAAATCACCATCAAGAGTGGTAAAGGAGAAATTACCCTCAAAAAAAGTAGCCGCTATGTAGGCTTAAAATGCGAAAAGCCTGTCACAGATAGAGATACGGTTAAAAAGGAAGTTCTCTCTAATTTGGGGGGATTTAACATTGTGACACTCAACAAAGACGGAAAAACTATTGACGAAACACTCGATGAAGTTCGTAAAGAAAAGGACGTCGAAGTGGGGACCCACGTTTATTATGTTCCCGGTATGAGTCAGCGTCCCATGGTCCCCACCGGTGAAGTCTATGTGGTCTTCCAGGAGGGCGTCAGCGAAGAGGAGCAACTGATCATTCTGGACGAATACAACCTCGAAATGGTCGAACGCCGTTCATCTGATCGGATTATTCTTAAAGTAACGGATAAATCACCCAATCCTTTAAAGGTTGCCGCCGCATTGCAAAAAATTTCTTTGATCAAGATGGCTGAACCTGACCTGGACGCGCTGGTGGAAGAATACGAATTTAGTGAGCCATTTGACACCCTTTACGCGCACCAATGGCAACTTCGTAATCCTGGATTCATTACCGATGTACAGTGGACTACTAAGAAAGGAGCAGATGCGAAAATTGTGGATGCCTGGGCACGACTTGGTAACACGGGGTCGGACGAAATCGTCATTGCCGTAGTAGATAATGGCTTTGACATCAACCATCCCGATCTGGCGGGAAAAGTACATAAACCATTTGACCTCTGGAGTGATTCTTCGCAGATAGAAATGGGGGATTCCCGGTTTACACATGGAACTCCCTGTGCAAGTGTGGCGCTTGCGGCCAGTAATGGGGTAGGAATTGTTGGTTCTGCTCCCGCCGCTAAGTTTATGCCTGTTAGTGGTACTTCTTTTAGTCTCCGGGCAACAGAAAAGATATTTGATTATTGTATTGATAACGGAGCTGATATCATCAGTTGCAGTTGGGGAACTACCGACTCGGCTTTTGATCTGAACCCAATGAAAATTGCGGCTATTTCCAAAGCGGCCCGCGAAGGAAGAAACGGAAAAGGTTGTATTATTCTTTTTGCAGTGGGCAACGACGATCTCGACTACGTAAGTTACTACGCGGCACATCCGGATGTGATTGC
>CALLPK010000077.1 GCA_938015415.1 uncultured Saprospiraceae bacterium | reverse complement strand
CTAATCCACTAATCCACTAATCCACTAATCCACTAATCCACTAATCCACTAATCCACTAATCCACTAATCCACTAATCCACTAATCCACTAATCCACTAATCCACTAATCCACTAATCCACTAATCCACTAACTACAATTCCTTAATAACCTTCAGACTAATATCCATACTCTGCGCTGAATGCGTCAACGCACCGGAAGAAATAAAATCCACGCCCGTCTGTGCTACTTTCCTAACGGTATTAATGGTAATTCCACCGGAAGCTTCTGATTCAAATTTTCCGTCAATGGTCAGTACTGCTTCCCGTAAAATAGGAATATCAAAATTATCTAACATAATTCGCGTAACATTTCCTACCTTCATTACTTCATAAAGCTCTACCAGATTTCGGACTTCGACGGTAATTCCTAAATCCAGATTATTTTCTTTTAAATATTCGTGCACTCGTTCGATGGCTTTGGTAATACCTCCACAGGCATCAACATGGTTATCTTTGATCATAATCCAATCGTATAAACCATAACGGTAATTATAGCAGCCGCCAATTTTTACCGCCCATTTTTCTAAAAACCGAATCAATGGTGTTGTTTTTCGAGTATCCAGAATTTTTACATCTAGGTCTTCTACTTCAAATGCAAAGCGGTTACTCAGTGTCGCGATACCGCTCATTCTTTGCATGGTGTTGAGGACTAATCGTTCGGCCATTAACATGGCCCGAGCATTACAGTCTACTTCAAAAACGATATCACCATAATCAACACTGTCACCGTCTTTCATATACAGATCCAATTTACTTTTAGGATCTACTCTTTTAAAAATATGTTGGGCCAGTTCTACTCCAGCAACAACGCCTGCGTCTTTGATTAGTAATTTAGACCGGGTACGTGCACCAGGAGGAATACAAGCTAATGAGGTATGATCTCCATCGCGGACATCTTCGTGTAAAGCTTGCTCGATAAACTGATCAATTTGCTGATCGGTGATAGTTTGGGTAAAATTCATAGTGGGTTTAGTTTTTTCAAAAAATAAACTTTAGAATAAAGTCAATTTAGATCAATAATCAGTCCTGATTAAGCGAATCATTTTTGAGGTGTTTGACGGTTTCGTCAAGCTGTTCGTAAAAGTCTGCTCCGTATTTCCTAACCAGTGCCTCTTTAACAAATTTGTATACAGGCAGTTTTTCTTTTTTACCAAGGGTACAAGCGGCACTACAAATATCCCATTCGTCGTAATTGAGTGCCTCAAAAGCTCGGTTCTCATCTTTATTAACTCTAATTGGATAGAGATGACAGGATATTGGTTTGTAAAAATCTGTAACTCCATCCTGGTGCGCTTGCTCGATTCCACATTTTGCAATACCTAATGGATCTTTAGTCATATAAACACAGGCGCCGTTGTCCAATAAAGAAGTTCCATATTCTTTTGGTTCTTCAAAAAAAGTAAACAATCCTTTTTTTTCAATTTCAGTAATTCCTTCCGGTGTCAGATAAGGTTTTACATCTTCGTAAATGGCCTCTAATTTTTCCATTTCTGCCTTTTCCAGCGGAGCACCAAAATCACCTTCCCAGCAGCAGGCCCCTTTACAAGCATTCAGATTGCAAAGAAAATGCTCATCTACCACTGCATCACTTATCAGAATTTCATCAATAATAATCATTTTCGCTTTTTTTAAGTTGTTTAAATATGTTCACATGATTAATGAATTAACGATAACCATTGTGTCTGCTGGTGGGCAGGAAGGGTTCATTTTAAACAACTTTTATGTCAAGTTTATCCTTTCCTAGGCAATTATGAAATATTTTGAACAACTTCTTTTAAAGTAATCAATAGAAAATTGTATTTTGCCAAATAAATAATAACCGTAAAATTATGAAAAAAATACTCCTTTGTCTACTCTGCTTACTTCCAGTAGTCTTTTTACAGGCACAAAAAGACATGACGGATGATCGTCAGGCAGCTGAACGAACAGCTAGATTAAAGCAAATGTTAACCCTGGATGCGGATCAGGAGGTCACCGTACTAAAAATTCAAGAACGAAAATCTACTCAAGTCGCTGAACTGAGAGACCTAAAACAAAAAAATCCGTCTAAATATTACCAGAAATTACAAAATATTTACGAGGGTAACGAAATTGCAGTACAGCGGTTATTGCGAAAGGATCAATTAAAAGCATATCATGCTCACCGACATACGCTACGTATCCAAAAAGCACAGTTGGTAAAAAAAATGAAAGCTTCTGACGCTTCTCAATTGGATATAGACGAAGCTGTTCGTCGATTAGAATATGATTTTTCGTATTAGGCTTCTGGAATATTTTCCAGTTTCAAAACCTAATTATAAAACTTTTTGAAATAGAAAGAGTTAATTATTTGTAACATGTTTTAAATAGTAGATACCAACCAATGCACAGAAAATATTTTCTGAGCTAACAAAAATAAAACTGAACGCTGACAAAATGGATCCGTTAAAAAAACAATTTCAAGAAAAAGCAACTGCTCTTCGGGATGAAGTGAAAGCTTTGCTGAAAGTACACCGTGAAAAGAAAGTAGGAGAAGTTCAATTGGGCAACGTCTTCGGAGGAATGAGAGGTGTGAAGAGTATGATTTGGGAAACCTCCAACCTCGATCCAATCGAAGGAATTCGATTTCGGGGATATTCTATTCCTGAATTAAGAGAAAAGCTACCAACTGCTGAAGGAGACAAAGAACCTTTACCAGAAGCCTTGTTTTGGCTGATGTTGACGGGCGATTTACCTACCAAAGAGCAGACGGATTGGGTTAGCCAACAATGGCGGGAGAGAGCAGAAGTGCCTGCCCATACGTTTGCGGTATTGGATGCCCTGCCAGAAGATACTCATCCGATGACACAATTTAGTATTGCCATCGTTTCCTTACAGTCAGAAAGTGTTTTTGCAAAAAGATATTCTGAGGGAATCAGCAAGTATGACTATTGGGATCCTACTTATGAAGATGCGATGAACCTGATCGCTCGCCTACCAAAAGTAGCAGCGTATATCTACCGTCGTACTTTCCACGGTGGAGACCATATTGCGGCAGACCCAACTTTAGACTGGGCAGCCAATTTCGCACACATGTTGGGCGTAAAAGACAAAGACTTCAAATCGTTAATGCGTTTATATCTGACAATTCACGCAGATCACGAAGGCGGAAATGCTTCGGCACACGCTACCCACTTGGTAGGTTCTACTCTTAGCGATTGTTATTTTTCACTGGCCGGAGGCATGAATGCCTTGGCGGGACCACTCCACGGACTTGCTAATCAGGAAGTGATCAAGTGGATATTTGAAATGATTGAAAGTCTTGGAACACGTCAGCCTTCTAAAGAGCAAATCAAAGAATACGTCAATAAAACATTGTCGGAAGGTAAAGTAATTCCTGGTTATGGACACGCAGTTCTCCGTGAGCCCGATCCACGATTTACCGCTCAGCGTAAATTTGCCGAAGATTACATTAAAAATTCTGATATCGTAAATGTGGTGTGGAATTGTTTTGACGTAATTCCGGATATTCTGAAAGGACTTGGTAAAGTAAAGAACCCATGGCCCAATGTTGATGCACACTCTGGTGCTATTCTGGTACATTATGGTATTAAAGAATACAGCTATTACACAGTACTATTTGGCGTTTCGCGTGCACTTGGTGTATTATCCGCATTATGTTGGTCACGTGCGCTCGGTTTCCCACTAGAACGGCCAAAATCAGTTACCACTGAATGGGTAAAAGAGTTTTTGAAAAAAGAAGAAGAAGAAATTACTATAAATTAGAATTTATGGTATGATTTAAATTTGTGATTGGCTCAAAAAGATATATTTTTGAGCCAATTATCTTTTTATAGAGATGATAAACTAACCAACCAGCAGTCAAAACAAACAATTATGAATGCACCAAAAGAATTAAAATATACCAAAGATCACGAATGGGTAAAAGTGGAAGGAGATATAGCAACCGTAGGAATTACAGATTTTGCTCAGAAAGAATTGGATGAACTCGTATACGTAGAAGTAGAAACGGTAGGAGAAACACTTAATCAGGAAGAAGTATTCGGTACGGTAGAAGCCGTAAAAACTACTTCTGAATTATTTATGCCCATTTCGGGCGAAGTATTAGAATTCAACGAAGAGCTAGACGAAAATAAGGGGGATAACCCAACGCTGGTTAACGAAGATCCTTACGGCAAAGGTTGGATCGTAAAGATTAAATTAACCAACCCATCTGAATTGGATGAATTAATGGACTCGGTAGCATATACAGACCTGGTTAGCTAATCAATAAACCATAGGGTGGCAAAAGTTATTATAATGGTGCATCATAGTATGTAAAAAATATTTTTTTACATTTTACACACCAAAACTAATTTATCCAGCATCTTATTATTAAACAACTTCAAAGTACAAAGGTGCTTATCTTAAGAACAATAATTTGAAATACTATATTCCGGCTATTCTTTGGAGTTTTGTGATTCTTTTTCTATCTACTAAAGGAGGAATTAATCTTCCTGCAAGTTGGTGGGATTTTATCGCCCTGGATAAGGTGGGACATCTGGTAGTCTACGGAATTTTTTGTATCCTTTTATTAGGAGCCTTTACTCGTAACCAAACAATCGCTCTGGAGCAAAAAGGGGTAATTATTGCCCTTGGTGTCAGTATTATCTACGGAATTGGGATGGAAGTGATCCAAAAAACCTTTTTCCCCGGCAGATTTTTTGAGATACCGGATATTATTGCTAATATTATCGGCTCAATCTTAGGACTATATTTATTTAAACGTTTTATTCATAAAAATTTCTAACTATGTCAGACATCGCAGTAACAGGCGGCACACTGGTCGCCTTACTAGGCGGGTTTTTGCTCCTGGTAATTGGCCTGATCTTATTGATCAAAGGAAAATTTAAAAGTAGTGGAAATTCGGACTTACGAGAGGCATATGCCAATCAACCCAATAAATCACCACTCAACAGAACTAAATATCCACAAGTGGATGCTTTTAGTATGAGCGGAACCTTTTTTAATACTGGGTTACTGATTGCACTTGCTATCACCATTCTGGCTTTTAGCTGGACTACTTACGAGGATGTAGTAATCATTCCCGAAGGTGCTCTAGAAATGGATGATGATATCGAAGTGGAACCACCTCGTACTGCCGAACCACCACCACCTCCCCCTCCGCCGCCACCTCCGGTTATCGAAGAGGTACCCGAAGAGGAAATTGAAGAGGAAGAGGAGATCGAATTCGTTGACCAGAGTGTCGAGGAAGAAACCGTGGTCGAAGTACCGGTCGCAGAACCAGTAGAAGAGGCACCACCACCTCCTCCGCCGCCACCGCCACCACCAGCTCCAGAAGTGGAGGAAATCTTTACGGTAGTGGAAGAAATGCCTCGTTTCCCGGGTTGTGAAGACAAACCAAAGGCGGAACGTAAAGCATGTGCGGACCAAAAGATGCTGCAGTTTATTTATAAAAACATCAAATATCCGGCAATCGCTCGTGAAAACGGCGTAGAAGGATCCGTAGTAATTCGATTCTACGTAGATAAAGATGGATCTGTAAAAGAACCGCAAATCCTTAAAGATATTGGTGCCGGAACAGGTTCCGAAGCCATGCGGGTAGTCAATATGATGAACAGCATGGGTGAAAAGTGGACGCCTGGTAAGCAGCGTGGAAAAGCTGTAAAGGTTTATTTCAACCTGCCCGTAAAATTCCGTTTGGAGTAATCTTTTAAAAAGGTTTAAACGACTTCTAAGAATATAATGGTTTAAAAAGTTGTCCTGGCATAAGCTTGGGCAACTTTTTTTTTGACTATTATTTTTTAAATAAAAACACTAAAATATAACAGACTCCCACCTTCAAACAACTTTTCTGCATCTCTATTCATAACAACGGTCTTTAATCAGCCCATTTTGTCACCATAAAAACACTGTTATGAAATTTATTCCCATCATTAGTAAGGTATTGACCTTAGTGGTTTTTGCCACCTTTGGAATTACTGCTATCTTTTTTTTTAAAGCTATAATTGAAAAGGCAGAACAAAATTTATCCACTCATGTTACTCCACCGATCAAGGAAAAAGTAGGCCCTTGCTTCTTTGGCAGTATTAAGGAAGAAATGCCCAGATTTCCGGGTTGCGAGCATATAGAAGAAATGCAGGAACGAAAGCAATGTTCTCAGAAAAAAATGCTGGAATATATTTATGGTGAAATTAAATACCCTGCTACTGATAGAGCATTGGGAATAGAAGGAACGGTGGTTGTCCGCTTTTACATAGACACGGAAGGTAACGTCGTCGCTCCTGAAATAGTTAGGGATATTGGAGGTGACTTTGGCAAAGAAGTATTGCGAGTAGTCAGAAGTATGAATGATCTGCCAGAAAAGTGGATACCCGGCAAACAGCGTGGAAAAGCGGTGAAAGTATATTATAATCTTCCGGTAAAGATCCGATTAGAATAATTAACATTGTCAAAAAATAAATTGCCATAAAGGCACCAAGCCACAAAAAAAAAACGGATAAAAAGAACTTAGTGCCTTCGCGCCTTAGTGGCAAAAAATTAGCAGTAAAAAGAATCTATCCATTAAGACTTTTGTACTGTACCTAAAAAAGGAAACCATTTTCCACCAAAAACCATTTTTTTCGCATCTCTATAATTGACACCTGTTTTTTAAACAGTATTATTTTATCTCCCTTAAAAATATTGTTATGAATTTTATTGCCATCACTGGCGATGCGCTATTCCTGTCTCTATTAGCCATCTCCGCTATGATTTTATGCCTTATTTTTGGAGTCAGAAAGTATGTTCAATACCAAAAAAGGAAAATACCCACCGGTACCCAAAATCTACTGGAGCGAAACAAGTACGCGTTGGTAAATACCTTTAAAATGAGTAATATTTTTTTTAATATTGGATTACTTGCTGCACTGTCAATGACTATTCTGGCTTTTAGCTGGACAACCTATGATTTCGAACCAAAATTTGAGCAACCAGTTTTCGATGATGGTGATGTAGAAGTAATGATCGATCGAACTGTTCATAAAACACCTCCACCTCCTCCTCCACCACCAGTCGTAGTTCCTGAGGTAATAGAACCCGACGAAACTGCCGCCGATATTGAATTTGTGGATCCGGAAATTATTGAACCAGAACTACCAGTAGCGCCACCCAAGCCACTTATAGAGAAAGTAATCCCAGTCGCTCCGGAACCACTACCTGAAAATCAACCTGACTTGGAAGAGATACTTCCTATGGCCGAAGAAATGCCCCGCTTCCCCGGCTGTGAAGATGTCTCTGATAAATCTGAACGAAAGATCTGCGCCCAAAAGCGGATGCTGGAATACATTTATCAGGAAATTAATTATCCAACAATCGCCCGCGAAACCGGCATCGAAGGAACGGTCGTTGTCCGGTTTTATGTGGATGAGCAAGGCAAGGTCAGATCACCTGAAATTCTTAAAGAAATTGGCGGTGGTTGCGGAAAAGAAGCAATGCGCGTCGTCAAAAAGATGAGCGATTTGCCGGATCGCTGGACACCCGGCCGGCAGCAGGGACGCGCCGTAAAGGTTTATTTTAATCTTCCAGTCAAATACAAACTGAATTGATGATTCGTTGATCGGTTAATCAGTAAACTCGCTTATTGGTTGTTTAAATATTTGACCACTGTAACGAAATTACTGATTAACTAATCACTGATCCACCAATTTCAGGCAACTTTTGCCATTATAATTCGTTTGATGTAGGTACAAAATTGTTGAACCTATGCGCATTATATTACTTCTAGTCTCCTTATTTTTTGGTGTTCTAAGCCTGCAAGCCCAGGATCCTCAATTGGCCCAACAGTATTTTCAAAATGGTGAGTACGAAAAAGCCAGCAGTCTTTTTAAAATTCTTTATCAAAAGAACAACGGAAACGACTACTATTTCAGTAAATATATTGAATCACTTATCTATTTGGAGGCTTACGATGAGAGCGAGGAGATTATTAAAAAACAGATTAAAGCGCAGCCCGATAACATGCAATTGTATGTTACCTATGGTAATTTATTCGAAAAACAATATCGGGACGATGAGGCCAACGCGCAGTACGAAAAAGCTATTAATAAATTAAAAGCTGATCGTTTTAAAATAACAAAACTAGCCAATGCCTTTACCAATCTACAGAAATATGACCTGTCCATTAAAACTTATGAAAAAGGGGGAGAATTATTAAAAGATAAAAAACAGTTTGCTTATAATTTGGGCGATCTATACCGTCGAAAGGGCGATCAGAGCGAAAAAATGATTGATAATTACCTCAGTAGTCTGGATCATAATCCCAGTCGTTTAAACAGTATGAAAACGCTTTTTCAACGCTATCTGACGCCCGACGAATATCTGGAATTACAGGGACAACTCTACGCTCGGATTCAGGAAAATAAAGAAGCTACCCACAACAATGAACTGCTGATCTGGAGTTTTATTCAAAATAAAGATTACATTAATGCATTCCGACAAGTCAAAGCACTGGATCGTCAGTTAGACGAAAATGGGGGGCGTATTTATCGCCTGGCAGAGATTGCTAAAAATGCCAAAGACTACGACGCAGCCATCGAAGCTTACGATTATATTGTCGCCGAAAAAGGAAAAACGTCTACTTATTATGTAGATGCAAAACGCGAAGCATTGAGTGCGCGTCGTAGCAAGTTAGTCGCCGGATTTGATTTCGAAAGAGCAGATCTGGAAGCGCTGGAGTTACAGTACAATGAATTTCTCAACGAATTTGGTCGCAACAAAACTTCCGCTACGATCATCACCGAGTTAGCAGATTTGGAGGCATTTTATTTAAATGATTTAGATAAAGCAATTGCGTTGTTAAAAGAGTTAATCAGCTATCCCGGCGTAAAGCGTCCCGTACAGGCGCGCGCCAAACTCAGTCTGGCCGATTTTTATCTAATGAAAGGAGAAGTCTGGGAATCTACACTTTTATATTCTCAGGTAGACAAAGAATTTAAAGATGACTTATTGGGACACGAAGCGCGTTTTAGAAACGCAAAACTTTCTTATTACACCAGCGAATTTCAGTGGGCACAAACGCAGTTTGATGTATTAAAAGCATCGACGAGTAAACTCATTGCCAATGATGCGCTAGACCTCTCTATTTTTATCATGGACAATACCGGATTGGATACCACTACCTTGGCACTGGAATATTATGCCGACGCCGATTTACTGGTTTTTCAAAATAGATTTGAAGATGCGTTTAATAAACTGGATTCCCTAAGCCATGATTTTCCAGAACACGCCCTGGAGGATGATATTCTTTACGTAAAAGCCAAAATTTATAAGAAAAAGCGGGAATACACGCTGGCCGCGGATATGCTCCAAAAAATTATTGATAATCACCTGGACGGAATTCGTGGAGACAATGCTATGTTTGAGTTAGCAGAACTTTACGAGCAACAGCTCAATGATCCCGAAAAAGCAAAATCCCTCTACGAAAGATTGTTTATTGACTTGTCAGGTAGTACCTTAGCGGTCGAAGCCCGGAAGCGTTTCCGGCGACTGCGTGGAGACGATGTGCAGTGAGGGGGATTGGTTGATTAGTGATCAGTTAATTAGATGTCTTCAAATATCTGAGGGACACCGATTACTGATTGAAGAGCACCGATTAACCAATCACCGATTACCGACCACCAATTGAAGAGCACCGATTAACCGATTAACCAATCACCAAACAACCCACCGTGATCCTATACAACGTTACCATCAAAATAGACAAAGTCGTAGCCGAAGAGTGGCTAAACTGGATGAAGGCCGTGCACATTCCCGACGTGATGAAAACTGGATATTTCGTCGAATATAAAATCTGTGAAATTCTGCACGACGACGAAGATGGAGGGATCAATTATGCTTTTCAGTATTTTGCTAAGAATATGGAAGATTTTCAAACCTATCAACGTGAGCACGCCAAGGCATTGCAAAAAGACGTAGCGACCCGCTACCCCAATAAATATATTGCTTTCCGTACATTGATGAAAGTCATCGATTGAAAAATATCACCGCAATCATCCTGTTATTTCTGGCAAATTCTATTTCCGGAATGGCGCAAGGGATTAGTATGCTGGCGATTCCGTGGTACTTTGCGCAGCAGGAGAAAATGGCTTCTTTTGCGTTCGTGTATATGCTCACCAACCTGATTAGTCTCTTTTGGATTCCCTACAGCGGAGCGATGATAGACCGTTACGACCGACGTAAAATCTTTCTCTTTTTAACCACGACCGTTGGTACCATTATTTTTTCGGTAGGAATATTGGGATTGCAAATGGGAGAACTGCCCTGGCAGTTGGTGGCCAGTATTTTTATGCTGACCTTTTTAAATTATGCCGTTCATTATCCCAATTTATATTCTTTTGTACAGGAAATAATTGAACCGGAATATTACGGAAAAATTACCTCTTATCTCGAAATTCAGGGACAACTTACTTCTATTCTGGCCGGAGCGGGAGCCGCATTATTACTCGAAGGTACCACCGCTGGGACGACTCATTTTTTTGGAATGGAATGGGATTGGCCCTTTACAATTAGTGCGTGGAAGATTCACGAAATTTTCTTGTTAGACGCTAGTACGTATTTTGTCAGTTTTCTAATCATCTGGTTTATTCGTTACCAACCCGTACAAAAGCGTAGCTACGAGCGGGGAACCATCTGGCAGGAACTGAGAACCGGATACCGCTATTTACGGAAAAATCCTTACCTGTTTTTATTTGGTGTAGCCTCCTATTCTGTCTTTGTAGCCGTATTGCTCGAAGGTTTTTTTCTCGGTGCATTATATGCAAATGAACATTTACAGTCGGGCGCTAATGTCTACGCTACTTCCGAAATTTTCTATGCCAGTGGTGCCGTCTTTGCGGGACTGGCGATCCGAAAAATATTTGGAAAAGTCAGCCCGCCGGTGGGGATTATAATCATGACTTTTACGACTGGATTATTGTTTTTACTATTGGCAATGGGAAAGAGTGTCCTGTTATTCTTTTTAATGTTATTGGTTTTAGGAATCACCAATGCAGGCATCCGGATTTTACGAACGACCTATTTATTTTCCACCATTCCAAATCAGGTCTTTGGTCGGGCGAGTAGTATTTTTAACCTTAGTAATATTATGTTTAGAATATTCTTTCTGATCATCTTTTCTATTCCATTTTTTCAAAGTGGAATTGGTGTGAAATATCCTTTTTATATGCTGAGTGGCTTTTTGTTAGTGACGGGGATGGTATTGGTGAAATATCGGAGACGTTTTTGAGAAGGATGAATATCCTCTTTCTCTATCATCTTTCCGTAAAACCCCGCCTCCATATTCTTTTATTTCGCCATTTTAGCGTAATTTCGCTAAAAATCTTACAAAAGGTCTTAAAACCTAATTCTACCTTTGCCGTATACCAATAAAATTAACTATCAATTATGAATTTCGAACTCACCGAAGAACAATTAGCCGTCAAGGAAGCGGCTCGAGAATTTGCTCAAAAGCAGTGTAAGCCTGGCGTTATTGAGCGCGATTCTAAAATGGAATATCCGACCGAACAAATCAAAATGATGTCCGAACTTGGCTTCATGGGTATGATGGTCGATCCTAAATATGGCGGTGGCGGAATGGATACGATGTCCTACGTATTGGCGTTGGAAGAAATCTCCAAAGTGGACAATTCCTGCTCTGTAATTATGTCCGTAAATAATTCTCTGGTTTGCTGGGGATTGGAAAAGCACGGCAACGAGGAGCAAAAGCAAAAATATCTGACTAAACTTTGTACCGGTGAATACATCGGTGCGTTCTGTTTATCCGAACCGGAAGCGGGCAGTGATGCCACCAGCCAGCGGACTACCGCCATCGATCAGGGCGACCATTATCTACTGAATGGAACTAAAAACTGGATTACCAACGGTGGAACTTCCCGGATTCATCTGGTCGTGGCGCAAAGTGATGCTTCTAAAGGGCACCGTGGAATTAATGTATTCATCGTGGATACCCAATGGGATGGAGTGAGCATCGGAGCAAAAGAAGATAAACTTGGTATTCGTTCTTCGGATACACACACGATTATGTATAATGATGTAAAAGTGCCCAAAGAGAATCGTTTAGGACCAGAAGGGTTTGGGTTTAAATTTGCCATGAAAGTACTCAGTGGTGGTCGAATTGGAATTGCGGCACAGGCCCTGGGAATTGCCGGCGGTGCTTACGAATTATCCGTTGCTTATGCCAAAGAGCGCGAAGCCTTTGGTAAGCCGATTGGACAACATCAGGCCATTGCGTTTAAATTAGCCGATATGGCCACGGATATCGAAGCCGCTAAAATGCTGGTTTACCGATCCGCCTGGCTCAAAGATCAGCACCAGGACTTTACGATGGCCAGCTCAATGGCGAAAGTTTTTGCGTCGGAAGTAGCGATGAAACACACCGTAGAAGCAGTACAAGTACACGGCGGCTATGGTTTTGTAAAAGAATACCACGTCGAGCGACTAATGCGGGATGCAAAAATTACGCAGATTTACGAAGGAACTTCGGAGATTCAGCGGATTGTCATCTCCAGAGAAATTATTAAAAATAACAACCTCTACGTATCTGTCGCTAATGAACAGGTGGAACACGCATAAGTAATGATTTTAAAATTAATCTTCTGATCCGGCTTATTCTTAAATAACTTCTATAAAAGAATAAGCCGGATTTTTATTTGGCATTATTTTTACCATACAATTAATAGTAATTTCCCCTTCTCCCTTTAAAATAAGGCTTTCAACAGCCTTTGTAAAAGCGATTTTAATTCCCCGTTTTATAAACTTCCCCCACCGAGAAATTTCACAATACCTCCCGTATTTTTTATTAATTGGTATATTTCGTTGTTAAAATGTGTTGCAACATTATAATAATGGGTATTTTAGACACCTTTTTGGGCCTGATTACCGTTATTTATAGGTAACCATTAGAAGCAATAGGATAACAAAAGTACATAACATATGAATTCCACTACAAAAGGGCTAAAAATTTTGGGAATGGTACTGCTGGCTGGCCTGACCATGTCCAACGTTAAGTCAGATCACGGTAAGTATTTCGAAATTTCAAAAAACATTGAAATTTTCACTAATCTCTACAAAGAAATTAACACCTATTATGTCGATGACCTGGACCCGGCGAAGCTGATGCGCACTGGCGTTGATGCTATGCTGGAATCACTGGATCCATACACCAACTATATCTCCGAATCTGAAATTGAAGGATTTCGGTATATCACCGACGGAAAATATAACGGAATTGGTGCGATCATCCGTCAAATCGACGACTACGCTACCATTATTGAACCTTATGACAACTGCCCCGCCCAAAAAGCAGGTTTGAAAGCGGGAGATAAGATTTTAGCGATTGATGGAAAAGAAACCAAAGGAAAGTCTACCGATGAAATCAGTAATTTTTTAAAGGGATTTCCCGGCACGGAAATTCAGCTGAAAATTGAGCGTCCAGGCAAATCGGTGCCAATGGATATTACCTTGGTAAGAGACGAAGTAATCGTTCCTAACGTTCCTTATTCTGGGATAGTTGAAGATGGGATTGGATATATTGCCTTGACTACTTTTACCCGCAACGCCGGTAAAAACGTGGCAGATGCCTTAAAAAAATTAAAGACGGAAAACCCTAATCTAAAAGGGATCATTTTTGACTTGCGCGACAACGGTGGTGGATTGTTACAGGAAGCAGTAAATGTTTCAAATGTTTTTATTCCTAAAAATGAATTAGTTGTTACCACCAAAGGGAAAGTAGTAGACTGGGATCGTAGCTTTAAAACGCTGAATAAGCCGGTAGATGAAAATATTCCGATGGTCGTATTAATTGACAAAGGATCTGCCTCTGCTTCTGAGATTGTTTCCGGTGTGTTACAGGATCTGGACCGTGCGGTATTGATTGGCCAACGTTCCTATGGAAAAGGATTGGTACAAACCACCCGCGACGTAGGATATAATTCTAAAGTAAAATTAACGACTTCTAAGTATTACGTTCCTAGTGGACGTTGCATTCAGGGCGTAAGCTATAGCGATGGTACACCGATCAATATTCCTGACTCCTTGCGAACAAAATTCAAAACCAGAAGTGGCAGAGTCGTTCTCGATGGTGGAGGTGTAAAGCCAGATATTGAAGTAAACAAAGCGATGAACGCAGCCATTCTGAATAGTCTGCAGAGACAATTTATGATCTTTGATTATACCACAAATTATACGATTGGTAAAGAAACACTGGCTTCGCCACAAGATTTTAAATTTACAGAGTTTGATCAATTTGTAAAATACCTGAAAGAGCAGGATTACGAATATGAGTCAGATAGTGAGAAGATGCTGGATCGTTTGAAAATGCAATTGGAAGAAGAAAGCTATGCGGATGGTCTGGGAGCAGATATCCAGGATATGGAAAATAAAATTGCTCAAAAGAAAGCCAACGAATTATTGGAGCATAAAGATGCGATCGTTAATTTAATTGAAAAAGATATTGTCAGCCGGTTTCATTACCAGAAGGGAAGAATCGAGATGGGTCTGAGAAATGATATTGAAATTAAAGAAGCGGTGGCGATTTTAAATGATAAAGCAAAGTATGATGCGATTTTAAAGTAAGATTAGCGCATTTGAAAAAATCGTTTGTTGAAAAGGCGGTTTAGTTCTCTTTGGGAATTAAACCGCTTTTTTATTTTTTGAAAAGTATTGTTTATATTTATGATATCAAGTTCATCTGGCGTATTTAAAAAAGCTATAAATCGAAACAAGCCTTGATCTATAGTAATCACAATGTACAAAGAAGTATGAGAAAGTTTTTGTACCCATATGCTTTTTGGTGGCTAGCACCGATTGTACTTATCTTGATATGGTTTACAGATTTTTATGTAGATACTAAAGGACTTCCTGATCTTAGAACTCCTTTGGCGTTTTTTTTAATTCCTATGTTGTTTGTTTTTGGTTTCTCTTATCGGGATGTAAGTGTTTTGGATAAACTAAGTAAAGAATTGGTGATATTTTCAAAAATAGTTTTTTGGATAAGTTTATTAATTGTCTTTTGTGTGGTAATTCATATGATGGGGAGTGATCCTAAATTTCCCAATTTTTTCACATTGAGAACAACTAATTTATTGGTAATATTATTTCTTGTGATTAATACTTTTTTGTCCTTAAAAATTCTCTATGACAAAGAAATACTAAATCTAAAAGATAGTCGGCATGAATAACAAAGGTTTATGAATTTGCTAGTTAAAAATATATTTCTTACGGGTATTCTGATTCTATTAGGATGCCCATCACTATTTGCAGACCATCAAATAGGTAGCGAAATATATTACGAGTTAATAGGAGAAGGGGCCTATGAAAGTTCAAAGCTTTATAAATTTAATTTCGTAGTGTACATGAAATGCTCCCATCCCGATACGACTGATTTACTAATGTTAATCAATAATTCTATCACTCCCTTGGGGGAAGAGCGAAGAATACTATCTATCGATAGTATCCGAAATTTTGAATATAATTTTGTTACTTGCAATAACAGACCACCTGGTATTTGTTATAATAAATTATTCTACTCTGATACACTTTCAGTAAGAGAGGATATGCTTCCTATGGATATTTCTTCTAAAATATGTTGTCGTGATGTATTACTGAATAATATCGTTTCTCCAGATACCTTTGGTACTATAGTAAATGTTGTGATTAACGACTTTGCTTATCAAAATAATAATGTTAGTCCTGTTTTTGTAGAAACTAGTTTTCTAAGTTTTTGTGTAAACGAAAACGTTAATTATGTTTATAATGTTTTTGAGCCTGATGGCGATCAATTGGTTTATAAATTTTGTACACCTCTAGGTGATAATTTTCTAATGGGTTTTGCTCAAAACCCACCTTGGCCTACTGTTCAATATTTTCTCCCAACCTATGCCACCAATTACCCGCTCGGACAAGATGGCTTAGCTATAAATCCTACGACAGGACAATTAACTGGAACTCCTCAGATTACTGGGAAGTTTGCCGTCGGTATCTGCGTAGAAGAATATCGAAATGGTCAATTTCTTGGAACTATTCGACAAGATATTGCGATCAATGTCGTTGCTTGCTCTCCGCTCCTCACTGCTGACCTTGAGTCCGAAACTACTGATTTTCAAAATCGCGCCATCTACCAACTTTGTAACGAAAACACCCTGACCATTCAAAACCTGAGCGGACCATCTGAGTCTATCACGGATTACGAATGGTTTATCGACTATCCCGATCAACCGCTGACCAGTCATCTAGAAACACCAATCTTTACTTTTGATCAGACAGGTATTTTTTATGGACATCTCGTAGTGAACCCAGATAGTATTTGTAATGATACCGCTTTTTTTGTCGTAGAAGTATCTTCCTTAGAGACAAATTTTTTGATGACTTATGATACTTGTAATACAGGGCCAGTTGATTTTATCGCCACTCCAGTCAGTAGCGCTGTGATCAATAATTATCATTGGGATTTTGGAGATAGCCTGACCACGAATCAAGTAAGTCCTGCACACCAATATACTGATGCTGGAACTTACCAGGTCCAATTAATCGTCGAAGATGAATTTCAATGTCTTGACACCTTATTTAAAAATCTAACCTGGCGACCTGCGCCTGAAGTAATTCTAGTCTCACCCGATATAGCAATTGGATGTACGCCGCTTACGACGACCATTCAAAATCGCTCTCGCCCTGTGGATACGACCTATCAACTTTATTGGGAATTTGGTGATGGAAGTACAGGTACCGGATTGGCTCCTTTACATATTTACCGTACTTCTGGAAACTATAGTGTTTATTTGTCCATCACTTCTCCGTTTGGATGTTTTGTGGACACTGTATTTGAAGATTTAATCTTTGCGGATCTTCCGCCAAAGGCTGGCTTTACTTGGAGGCCGTCTATTGATCCTGAAAAATTCACAGAATTT
>CALLPK010000076.1 GCA_938015415.1 uncultured Saprospiraceae bacterium | reverse complement strand
TCCTTTAAATGGTCCTACACTACGTCCCAGGTTATCTTTTAATATGAACTTGGTTCCTTTTCGGCCCCTTAGTTCTTCTTCGTAATAGGATTCTAATCCAGTAGAGCCAATATAATCCCCTCCCTGATATTTACCATCAGAGACTTCAATTTGTTTGCTATTTACTTCGCTAAGATAACCGAGTACATGAGCAGCATTCCGATGAGGATAGCCACGGACGTTTCTTAATTGTAAGGAGAATCCAGGAAATTTATAAAGTACTTCTTGTAAAGCTGCGCAGGTTTGAGCAGAAATTTTAGACATAAAAACAAAGGGCACCGACTGAGAATAACGGGCACTCCGAAAATTAGGTTTAATATTTTTTTCAAATGTTTTCCGGTCTATATTTAAAATCTGACAAAGATGCATCGTATCCATTGCCGGATCAAGTTGCTTGTAAGTTACTTTAAGATCATAGATCGCATTGTTGATAACAAGTAATTTTCCATTACGGTCATAAATGAGACCACGGGAAGGATAAAGGGTGTATTTATTTACTGTGGTAGCCTGTGCTCTTTCTCGGTATTCCGGATCGATCACCTGAATATTTAGTGCGCTAAGTACCAAAAAGGCAGCAGCCAGAATGAAAACACCCTGAATAATCCTGCTCCGTTCTTTGAACATGTCTTTGGTAGCCATTTATTCTTTTGGATTAAATAAGTATTGGTAAACAATAACAAATAACATTGAAAGTAAGTAGCTAAATACGGTTCTGATAAATATTTCAATAAAATAAACTGGTGTAAATATTTCTAATGAAAAATACACTAAGATATGAAAAAACATAAAAATAGCCGCGTACTTAAAAAAGAAGTTGATTCCAAAATTTGACTTTGTAGGGCTGGCATTTACTTCATACCCTCCCCGTGGTTCTAATACGTTTAGAATCGTCGACCGGATAAATGCCGAAAAAACACTCGCTCCTGCATGTACACCTGGTGAATTATATGGGATGTCAATCGTAATTCCAATCAAGAAACCCAGTAAGACAACCAACACCGTTGGAGTACGAATAGGTAACAACAAAATGAATACTGGATAAATAAAGATATTAAAATACGTAAACCCATTAGTATCAAAGTCAATACCTTTAAAGATCAGTATCTGGGCCAGAACTAAAACTATAAAACGAATTGCATTTTTAATAGTTGAGCTATTCACTGCTGGCCTCCTCTTCTAATTTTTCTATCTCGCCCTTCATTAAATTATTGACCACATAAACGTACTGAACATTACTAAGATCATTTATCAGATTAGCAGAAATAGTATGAAAATTACTTCCCGGATCCTGCCAAAAGGTATCCACGATCCCTACTGGAATGCCAGCAGGAAAAAGTGCGGAGTAGGTACTAGTTTCAATGGTATCTTTCGTTCGAATTTCTGCGTGTTTAGGAACATCTATCAAGTTTATCACCTTAGGATTGCTTGGTTGCCACGAAAGGAAACCATGATAATGGTTGCGACGAATCGCCGCCGGAACCTTTATACCCTGATGTAAAAGGGCCATTACCACACTATAATTTTCGGATACATTGGTAACAATTCCAACAATACCCCCTCCTGGATTTGAATCAATCACCCCCATGTGAGGTCGAATGCCATGCTTACTTCCTCGATCAATAGTAAAAGTATTATTGTGTAAATGAATCGTGCTGTTGACCACTCGGGCCGCAATATAAGTATACTGCTGCTGCTTTTCGACATCCTTGATGGAGTCCTGCAAAATGGTCTGAACGAACTGGGCGTTATTAAGGCGGGCTTTTAAACGGGCATTATCCGCTGCGAGACTATCGGCAGATTCTGACAAGTTATAATATTGAGAAATATCACTTCTAAAATTGAGAATAGTACCGGAAATAATGTTGGAAGAATTGAGCCAAATTTCTTTTTGTTGCTGATTAAAATTGACCACCAGATAAAGACAGATCGCCTCTAAAACGAAAAAGAGACCAACTCCGCCATACTGAACCAGAAAAAGAACCAGACTCCGCACATCAAGATATTTTTAGGTTTGATAGTTATTCACTAAACGCTTTTTCGATCAATCAGAAACGAAAACTTATCCGTGTTTTTTAAGGCAATGCCCGTACCTCTTACTACCGCACGTAATGGATCTTCCGCAATTACTACCGGGAGTTTTGTCTTAGCGGATATTCTTTTATCTAATCCACGTAGTAAAGCACCGCCTCCTGTCAAATAAAGTCCCGTTTTGTAGATATCGGAAGCCAGCTCAGGAGGAGTAGTTTCCAATGCCTTGAGAATCGCATCTTCCACCTTCGAGATCGATTTATCCAGTGCGTGGGCAATTTCCTGATACGTAATGGTGATTTGCTTAGGAATACCCGTCATCAAATCTCTTCCGTTTACGGCGTAATCTTCTGGTGGATTCTCTAATTCAGGTAAGGCAGATCCAACGTGAATTTTTATTTGCTCAGCCGTACGTTCTCCAATCAGGATATTGTGCTGTCGCTTCATATAATTCATAATATCCGCCGTAAATTCGTCTCCGGCTGTACGGATGGATTGATCACAGACAATCCCCGAAAGTGCGATTACCGCAATCTCCGTTGTTCCTCCTCCTATATCAATAATCATATTTCCGATTGGTTCCTCTACGTCCAGGCCTATTCCTAATGCGGCGGCCATCGGTTCGTGGATCAGATAAGTTTCTTTGGAGTCAACGTGATCGGCAGAGTCAAAAACGGCTCTTTTTTCTACCTCCGTAATTCCGGATGGAATACAAATCACCATTTTCATATGAGTGAAAAACTTTCGTTTGTTTCCCATCATATTGATCATCCCTTCTATCATGCTCTCTGCTGCCTGAAAATCCGCAATTACGCCATCCTTGAGTGGGCGAACGGTTTTAATATTTTCGTGGGTTTTTTCGTGCATCTGCATTGCTTTCATACCCACGGCAATTGTCTCACCAGTACGACGGTTAATGGCGACGATGGAGGGCTCATCGATTACTATTTTCCCATCCTGAATAATAAGCGTATTGGCCGTTCCCAGATCAATTGCTATTTCCTGTGTAAAAAAGCTGAATAATTTCATTAAAAGTCTTCCCTATTTATGAGCGTTTGTGTTGATAGTCTGTTCGTAATAGTACGTGGAATCGGTAACTGAGATTGATTTAGTATTTCTACTCGAAGCCCGATTTACATCGCCTTATACATATTTAAAAAATATATAACACGAAAGTGTTTCCATTTGCTATTTTGCAAAAGAAAACAAATTTTGTCTAAATTAATAAATTATTCGCAGCTTATAGTGAGAAGTTGTTTAAAACCTCTATTTTCCCACCGTTAATTCCCAAAAATCTTCTTTTCGAAAATATTTTTGGGCTAAATCCCTCAGTTCTCGCGGTGAAATTTGCTGAATGGTTTTTACTAGGGTTTCAAAGTGGTGTTCTGGCATTCCTTCAGAAACGGTTTCTTTCACCACATTAATAATATTAAGCGGCCCGTCCAACATCGTCAATAAGCTTCCCAACAAGTAATTGCGCACCATTAATAATTCTTTTTCGCCGACCAGGTCGTTTTGTAAAACCTCCATTTCATGGTAAATTTCTTGTACCGTTTTTTTGGTTAAATGGTTACTAACTTCCGTTCCCACGTAAAAATATCCGTCAAACATCATCGTATCCATGGAAGAATAAATATTGTAGGTATACCCTTTTTTCTCCCGAATATTCTCCATTAATCTGGAACCAAAATAGCCCCCAAGGATCGTGTTGAGCACATACATTCCATGAAAATCCGGGTGGGCCCGGTTAAACAATCTACGCCCAATCCGGACCGCTGTCTGAACCGTATCAGAATGGAAAAGGTGCTCCTTTCTAACTGCCGTAGGCAATTCGGGAAAATTTCTTTTTTTTCTTTTTTTCCCCTGAGGAATATCTCCTAGATAGCGATCTAACTTTTTGAGTACCTGGTCATCAATTTTACCACTTAAAAAGATCATGGTATTATTGGCGACCATATTTTCCTGGTGATGTCGGATTAAGTCTTTTCGGTCCAATTGATCATAGAGTGAAGCCTCGCTGTTATATCCGTAAGGATGCTCTTTCCCAAAAATATTTTCCGTTATATTCCGGTAAGCAATGAGGTCATTCTTAGATAGATCAATCTTCAGACGCTGACGGCTGTTAGCAATTAAAGCATCCATTTCTTCTTGCGGAAAACTAGGTGTACAAATTATTTCCCCCAAAAGTGGCAGGAGCTCGTCCAGATGCTTACTCAGGCTATAAAAAGTAATATTAGTAGTGTCCAGATTGACTGGAATGCTGATCGTTCCTCCGTAAAAGTCTATTTTCTCGGCAATCTCCGAGGCGGATTTATTTACGGTCCCTTCTTTGAGTAATCGGGACGTAGAACGTGCCACTAATTTTTTGTCTTCAAAAGGCCGACCAGAAAAAAAGACTACTTCGACTTTGACAATATCCTGTGTTCCCATATTGATGGTATGTACAGGAATATTATTTCTTAGATAAGAAACCGCTGCTTTGGGTAATAACAAATTATCAGCCGCCTTAATTGGTGGTGGTGTTTTTCGGTCGAGCATATTTTGTTTGAATAGCGTAAAATCAAAGGGTAAAATTACGATAAGGAACGTTAATATAGTAGCACAAAATAAATTACCTAACCGTATCTACCCATTACGGAGATATTTTATCCACAACGTGTTGGTATTTAAGGTATAAAAAGTAAGGAAATAGCCGTATTTTTGTCATTCATAATAAAATCAAATAGCACAAATGAAGTTTAGTGTATCCTCTTCCGACCTACTAAAGCATTTACAGGTTGCCAACGGAGCAATCGGTTCTAATCCAGTATTACCTATTCTGGAAGATTTTCTTTTTACAATTGAAAATAAAAAATTAACGATCTCTGCCACTGACCTGGAGACTTCTATTCGTACGACGATTGAAGTAAATGCCGATAAGGATGGTGTCGTGGCGATTCCCGCCCGAATATTGCTGGATACGCTGAAAGAATTGCCTCAGCAGCCCATTACGTTTGAAGTAAACGAAGAAAATTTTGGCATTCAGATAACTTCCCACTACGGCAAATATAAATTAGCTGGAGAAGATGGAGGCGATTATCCAAATATTCCTGAACCGGAAGAGGTGGATACCGTACAGGTTTCTTCCGAAAAGCTATCCAAAGCGATCAATAAAACCCTTTTTGCTACGAGCTCTGATGAATTGCGTCCCGCAATGACTGGTGTTTATGTTCAGGTAGATTTTAGTAAAATGATTTTTGTGGCAACGGATGCGCACAAATTGGTGAAGTTTGAGTTTGAAGAAGCAAAAGGAGAAGTGTCTACTAGTTTTATTATTCCTAAAAAAGCACTGACGCTTCTGAAGAATGCACTTTCCACCAAAGAGAGTTCGGTCAAAATGTCTTTTAATAAGGCCAATGCTTTTTTCTCTTTTGGAGAGATCAATATGGTCTGCCGGCTAATTGATGCCCGGTATCCAGATTATAACGCAGTGATTCCAAAAGAAAATCCACACTTGTTAGTGGCCAATCGAATGGATTTCCTAACGTCTCTCAAACGGATCGCGATCTACGCCAACAAAACGACCAATCAGGTTATCCTGAATATCAACGATGGTAGCTTAACGGTTTCGGCGCAGGATCTGGATTTTTCCAACGAAGCGACCGAGCAACTGAATTGTACTTACGAAGGTGAACCGCTGACGATTGGTTTTAATGCCAAATTCTTAATTGAAATGTTAAACGTTCTGGAAAGTGAAGAAATAAAACTGGAGTTATCCACACCGACTCGTGCGGGAATACTCTTACCAAGCGAAGAGGAAGATGGTGAACATATCATGATGTTGGTCATGCCGGTCATGCTAAGCAATTAACATGACGAAGAATGCTGTCATATTTTTATTTTTCTTTGGGCTTTTGATAATTGCTGGTTTCATCTGTCAAAATGATCCACCGTTGCCCAAAGAGCCTGCTGGTGTCGTAGAGCAATGGCAGGAATGGATCAACAAAAATAATTTTACTCAAGCAAGACGACTAAGCACTGAAAACGCTCAAGAATGGATCGACTGGATCAGTCAGGTACTTGAAGAAGGAAATATCACCGAGGAGACTATTTCTGTTTTCCGAAAGGTTGATTGTAAAGTAGAGGGCAATGATGCTACCTGTTTTTGTCAAATTGAAGAAATGGGTGAAATTTTCGCTGATACTTTTTTTTTAATAAAAGAAAGAGATCAGTGGCTGGTAAATATTCCGGAAACGGAACTCGAAAGTTCCAGCACCCTCGATTCACTATTTCAAATTTTACAAGAAGAATAAACACACCCTCACTACTATGAAAACAGGATTGTTTTTTGGTTCTTTCAACCCTGTACACATTGGCCATATGATTATTGCTAATTTTATGGCTACTCAGACCGACCTTCAGGAAATCTGGATGGTCGTCTCTCCGCAAAACCCTTTCAAAAATAAAAAATCACTGGCCAAAGATCACGACCGGCTTCACCTCGTACACCTGGCGATTGGCGACAATTTGCAAATTAAGGGTTCCGATATAGAATTTGGGTTGCCTAAACCCTCTTATACCATTGATACACTTACTTACCTGAAAGAAAAATTTCCTAAAAAAGAATTTGCCTTAATTATGGGAGGGGACAATCTGGGTAGTTTTCACAAATGGAAAAATTACGATCAAATTTTAGCAAATCACGAAATTTACGTCTACAAACGTCCCCAATACGACCTGGGAGGCCTCGCTGACCATCCTAAGGTAAACATTCTGGAAGCGCCCCTGATGCAGATTTCTGCCAGCTATATTCGACAATGTATCAAGCAGGGGCAATCCATTCAATATTTAGTGCCTGATTCAGTTTTTGAATACATCAACAACACGGCACTTTACCGATCCTAACCTTTTTCATTCATTCTACGACAGAACCCTTAAAAAAAGGGTAAACAGGCAATAACCAAGAGCGAAAAAGGTTATTTTTATAGTCTGTTGTTTTTAGGGGAGTGTTCCGTAAAGTGTGTCAGCGCGGAAGCTTTCCTTTAGGAACACAAGGTGCGGGATGCCAAATGACACACTTGGCTGTACAGTCCCGTTTTTAGTCCCCACATAACCTAAACTTAGCTACAGGGGATTGGCAAGAATCAAATATTTCTATTCAATAAAAAATTTCTCAGAATGATCAGATGGGTATTTTACGCTTCGATCTTTGTTATTACTTTTTTATTCAGTACGGGCAGTAAGGCCCAGGAGCCTCTGAAGATTGGCCAGTGGCAGTCTCATTATGCCTATCAGCTGGGTACTTTCGTAGCCCAAAGCCCTACCCATGTTTTCTACGGAAATAATCAGGGTATGCTAAAAATAGAAAAAGAAGCCCGCGAAATTGAGCGCCTCTCTACCGTAGACGGACTGAGTGAATCCGGAATGGGTATTATAAAATATGACCCTTTCAACGAGCTGCTTGTTGCTACTTATTTTAATGGAAATATTGATTTTATTTTCGAAGATGGTGACATCGACAACCTACCATTTATTGCTACCAGTATTTTTTTAGGTGATAAATCCATCAATGACATTCTGATTGAGACAGATACAACGGCCTATATCTCCATGGGGTTCGGTCTTAAAATTTTGAATATCAGAGATCAGGAATTTGGCGATGAAACGAGAGCGGGTATACCTTTCAGTCAAACGGCAGTTTTTAATAATCACCTCTACGCAGCTACCGAAGAAGGTATTTATCGAATCACCCTGGATGGTTCAAAAAATATTCAGGATTTTAATTCCTGGACACATCTGTCAGGGACTGGAGGATTTCCTGCTGACTATGCTACTAATAACATTGCCAGATATAAAGACAAACTTTATTTTAACATTAATGATACTATATTTCGTTACGACGAGAACAACCTTAAATCACTGTGGTATAGTGAAAATTTCACACCTACTTACATGACCACAGAAGGTCCACATTTACTCGTAGGTGTATCTTGCAGAAACGCAGTAAGTGGCAGTAGCTGCAATGGAAGAGCCCTGTTTTTCGACGAACAGACGCTCGTAAAATCTATCACTTCTAGCAGTGGCTGTATCAACCGACCAACCTATGGTGTGGAAGATGTCCAGGGGAGGGTATTCTTTGCTGATCAGTGGGATGGATATCGAATGACTGAAAGTGGAGAAGATAATTGCAATAAATTTACTGTCAATTCTCCCTTTAATCTTTTGGCGGGTCAGCTGGTCCTTGACGACGAAGAACTTTGGGTAGCACCTGAGGTTGTTCTTCCGCAACTTGCTTTCAATGACCGGGGGTTTTATAGCTATATTGAAGGAACCTGGAAAAATTATAATGTCTCCAATTATCCTGGCCTTAATGGAGTAAAAGCGATTTATCGCATTGCTGTTAGCCCAGATAAGAAAGAAGTTTTTTTTGGAACTCGCTGGAACAATGGTCTAATTAAACTAAACCGCGAAACAGATGAAATTACGGTATTTAGCAATGAAGAAGCAAAACTAAAACCTTCTGCTGATGCCGCTCGAACCCGAGTTACTGGACTAGCGTACGATGAGCAAAATATATTATGGATTGGCAATCATACCGAAGCAGCAAAAGGACTGATTGCACTTAAACCCGATGGAACTTTTACGGATGACTTCCTCTCTTTACCTTCGCGGAGTATCCGGCAAATATTAGTAGATAATGAAGGATATCTCTGGATTGCCACCGATAATCTTGGAGTATTGGTATACGATTACGCGGGTACGGTTGATGATCCGGGAGATGATCGAATTCGTACCATTAATAGCAATAATAGCGTACTCCCCGATAATAGTGTGACCTGTCTGGAACAGGATCTGGATGGAGGAATTTGGGTAGGAACCAGAAACGGAGCAGTTGTTTTCGAATGTCAGGGAGATCCACTGAATACCGCCTGTGGAGGTAGTCATCCACGGGTAGAGGTCAATGATATTCCTGCATTACTACTAGATGAGACAATTGTTAATACCATTGCTGTAGATGCAGCTAATCGAAAATGGTTTGGTACCCGAAGTGGTATTTTTGTTCAGTCGCCCGACGGATCAGAGCGTTTAGCGACCTTTGATAAAGATAATTCTCCCATCTTTGATAATATCATCAATGATATTGCCATCAACCAAAATACAGGACTGGTTTATATTGCTACTGGAAAGGGAATTATCTCTCTCAAAACCGATGCAGCGGGCGTTGGCCAAAATCATAGTAATAACATTACGGCCTTCCCCAATCCTGTGCGACCGGATTACGACGGACCCATTGCGATCAAAGGATTTGCGAGAGATTCGGATATCAAAATTACAGATATTAGTGGACGCTTGGTTTACGAAACCACTGCGCTTGGTGGACAGGCCATCTGGGATGGACGAGATTATAATGGTCGAAGGGCCAACTCGGGCGTTTATCTGGTCTACGCCACCCGTACTAGCAATCGGGATGTACCTACGGCAGTAGTGACGAAGATATTGTTGATGAATTGAAGTAGACCCTTTGACTTATACCCCTTTTTTCGTTTTAAATTTTAGAGATGATTTTTTTGATTTGTGATCCAGTGTAAACATTCTCCCGGATAACTTTTTCGTAGTACGCCTCATATTGTGGCAGAATAGCCGCCAGTTCAAACTGACGAGCCTGCTTCAAGGCATTGACTCTAAACTGTTGTAAAAGCGCGTCATCTTCTAATAATTTCAGCGCATTCTTTGCCATATCGTCTACATCTCCTACTTCGCTCAGAAAACCAGTTTCGTTATGAATGTTAACTTCGGGAATTCCTCCAGCATTGGAGGAGATCACCGGAACTTCACAAGACATGGCTTCTAAAGCTGCCAATCCAAAACTTTCACTGGACGAGGGCATAATAAATAAATCAGAAACCGCCAGTAATTCCTCTACCGCATCTTGTTTACCTAAAAATCGAATCCCGTCACAAAGCTTCTCTTCCCGGCATAATACCTCCATTGCGCGACGTTCGGGACCATCACCCACGAGTAATAATTTAGTGGGCATTCTTTCAGAAACCCGCTTATAAACCTGCAGGACATCTTCTACTCTTTTTACTTTTCGGAAATTAGAAATATGAATCAGGATTTTTTCGCCTTCTGGTGCAATGGCTTTTTTAAAATGATCTTTATTTCTTTTTGTAAAACGGTCAAAATCGATAAAATTGTAGATGACTTCTATTTCTTTTTCAACTTCAAAACTATCGTAGGTTTGCTGTCGTAAACTTTTAGATACTGCCGTGACTCCGTCCGATTTATTGATAGAAAAAGCAACAACGGGGGCAAATGCCGGATTTTGTCCTACCAACGTAATATCCGTACCGTGTAGGGTAGTAATGGTAGGGACGTAACGGCCTTGTGACAAGAGGATTTTTTTTGCCATATACGCTACTGCAGCATGAGGAATTGCGTAGTGTACATGTAATAAATCCAGGTTTTGGTATTGGACAACGTCCACAATTTTACTGGCTAGTGCGGTATCATAGGGAGGATACTCAAATAAAGGATAATCAGCTGCATTTACCTCGTGGTAAAAGACATTCTCCTGAAAAGCATTCAATCTCGCCGGTTGCCGATAAGTAATAAAATGAATCTGGTGCCCCTTGGCAGCCAAACCTTTACCAAGCTCCGTGGCTACTACACCGCTACCTCCGTAGGTTGGATAACATACAATACCTATTTTCATACTTAGTCTATTTTCTAAAAAGCTTTTCGTCCTTTGTAATAGATTTTTGGGGTAAAAGGTTCAGGTAGTAGCCTAGTAAAATAAAAGTGGCTAACGTTATCAAAACGATAGCCACCTATATATATTTTTATATTAAAAAAAAGAAAGTACTTACTGCCTTACTAGTTTTCGGGTGTATCCTTTTCCATCAACCCAAATCTGCACTAAATAGATGCCCTGACTCCAGTTTTGTGTATCAATTTCCTGATTCAAAGCCTGGGTTTGAGACACCTTTTGTTCATAAACAGTTTGTCCCAACATACTGGAAATACGCACGGAAACATCTACGCTACGATTAAAAGCTACCTGTAAATTAGTCATGCCATTGGTAGGATTGGGAAATAAAGAATAGTCCAGTAATTCTTCTATTTCCTGAGTTCCAACAGAGTAAAGATTGATGGGTAAGACCTGCTCACAACCATTAGCGTCCGTTACCGTAACGGAGTATTCTCCGCTGTCGATATTTGTTAAAATATTACTGGTTTCTCCGGTATTCCACAAAAAAGTATGAGGAGCAGTTCCTCCTTGCGGAAAAACAGCCAAATCACCATCACCAGTACCCCCAGAAGTTGGTTCGTTAATATTCACCACAATCTCAAAATCTTCGGGACAACCAATGATGTTTATATTGTCCAAATCTAACCAATAATCACCCGATCCGTATACCCCCCGAAAACGAATTCTGATAAAGTCTCCCGCAAAAGGATCCAAGTCTATCGTCTGCGTAGCAAATTCGGCTGAAGTAATATGATTAATTTCATCCACCACGAAAGCCACCGTGTAGCTCTCTCCACAATCATTAGATATTTCGACTATGAGGGAGTCCCCATCCAGGGTTTTTCCAACCTCTCCTTCGTCCCAATCCGTATACCGGTAATCAAAAGTAAGACTATCGCCTGGGTTGATTGGACCAATATTGGTGGTTGTAGTAGTGAAGGAACTTCCGGAGAAAAATAGGTTATCGAAGATTCCTGGCGACCCATTATTGTGATCTTCATCTATATCTCCGTCTGTTTCCCAACCTTCTGGAAGTTCACTATCGTTAAAATCAGCTATCAAGGGTAGTTGCGAAGGATCAGAAGTAACGAAGGTAAAATTGATCGTATCATTCGCCAAGTTCTGATCGATGGCGTTATTAACCCAAGATTTGATCATAAACTCGCTAGAAAAAGCATTAGAGTCGAAGGATGTACTAAAAGTATGGGTGATTTCTTCACCAGCAGCAATGGTAACATCTGTTAGATCTTCTGTAACTATTGGCCCGTTATCTACCTGATAAGAAGCGGTGATATTTGTTTGATCATCCAAACCAACGTTATTGATAGTGATCATAATACTATCCATCACCGAACCACATAAAGCATCGGCTACGTTGGTGCTAGAAGATGCCTGCAAGTCATTAGCCAATGGAATAGTGATTTGAATATCATCGATTCCAATTCCTTCGTTTATGACAGAACCATCACTAGAAAAAACAAATCGAAACCGACAGTTACCTTCTCCCTCGTAACCATCCAGTGGATGTTCTGCGTAGCCCCAGCCATCTGATACTCCAGCCCAGACATTGCCCAGGTCAGTAAAAGTATCATCCACACTATACCAGTTAACTCCAGATCCCATCGCACCAATTTTCTCCCAGGTAATACCACCATCTTTCGTTCCTTCCAGCCACGCACCATCATAGTTCGTTTCTGTATCATAAATGATATTTAAAGAGATTTTTGGTGTTTCTGTAAAATTAGAAAAATCAAAACAAACGGATTGGAAGTAAGAAAATTCATTTGTATTATAATCTCCATCCAGACTAGTCACCCAAGCATTATTACCACTATTAGCCGCATTGATCAACGAATTGGCTGGCATACCAAATTCCCAGGAATTATTCTGGCTGCTATCCACCAAGCTCCATCCCTCAGCGTTATCGGTAAAGTTAGCGACATAAGGCAGTTCCTCTACAGTGGGAATACTAAAGAAGCTATAAAAAGCGGTATCGTTTGAGGTTCTCGAATCTCCCTCCAGGTCCGTCCAGACTGCAATTTCATACAGGCCTGGTTCGCTAAAATCATATTGGGTATCAAAACTCACGGAAACAGTATCATCACTACCTATAACTCCCGTGAAAAATCCATCTTCAAACATGGGTAGTGATACTATTTCACCGTTTACACTATAATTAAAAGCGAAAAGTGACTGAAGGTTAGAACCGAAACCGGCCAGATCAAAAGTAATAATCTCCAAACCAAGATTACAGTCACTAACTGGCGAAGTAATTCCCGTAATACCTACATCGTTAGAGAAAAGGGTTCTAAAATTAATGGGGCCAACGATGGAACTGGTATCGCCATTTTCACAAACCGTAGAAAGAAATAACTGGTAGGTAGTGTCTTCTAGTAACTCCTCTATCAAGACGCTATTTCCGTTGTTCGTAGAGAGACTCAAAAGGTCTGTAAAAGCCAATTCATCCAAACCGTAGTAAATAAGATACGATGCGGCCGTGTCAATTTCTGTAAAACTTAGTTCTACACCATCGCCCAGAATTTCATCAAGAATGATGTTTTCCGGAGCACCGCATGTTACACAGCTTCCTATTGCTTGAAAAACGATACCTTCCGTAGGATTGGGACCATCAGAAAAAAGAACAATGTCACTATCATCTAAAAACTCGTAGGTAACTTCACCTTCAAAACTTCCTCCACTATACGAGAGCGCTATTGAGTCTCCATTTTCAATGATAATGTCTGCCGAAAATTCTGTACCCCCATCAATGGTATAAATAGTAGGATCGCCATTAATAATTACCGTGAGTTCAGCCCCATTCCAGCCATCCCCGAAGGAATCGAATAAATTCGCTGTGTAAGTGCACTGCGCGGAGAGAGATGTTATAGAAATGCCCAGAAATAAAAGTACGCTGAAGTAATGGGTTATCTTTTGGTAGAATAAGCTCATAAGTTTTATTTTTAAAAAGAATAATAGGTGCATTTTTTGCTTTTAAGGACTAAAAATAGAGAAAAACCTGACCATCTCTCAATTTTATAGTAAAATATGTCATTAAATGACGGCGAATAGTTTTAAACTATTCCCCTCAAATACTGTTGGCTAACTGTTGATTGATGTTTTATCATTAAACTTGTACCTCGTTTTGGCAATTTACTCAATAAAGGATCTGGAAAACCTCTGCGGAATTAAGGCTCACACCATTAGGATCTGGGAGACTCGCTATGGCATTATCACTCCTCAAAGAACGAAAACGAATATTCGATACTACCAAGATGAGGACCTCAAACATTTGCTCAATATAGCCTTTCTTAATAAAAATGGTATTAAAATTTCCAAAATCGCAAAAATGAGCGAAAAGGAAATTGCTGACCGGGTAGCTGATATGTCTTCTGTCAACCTAGAAGATAATACACAAATGGATGCCCTTACTTTATCCATGATCGAGATGGATGAATACAAGTTTGATCGTATTATTTCAACGAACATTCAAAAATTTGGTTTCGAAAGAACCATGTTGGAAATTATTTATCCCTTTTTGGATAAATTGAGCTTGCTGTGGCTGACGGGTTCTATTTATCCAGTACAGGAAAATTTTATTAGTTGTCTAATCCGGCAAAAGATTATCGCTGCGATTGACGCAGTACCTCCTACCCAGTCGAAGGGTAAAACCGCTAAAAAGTTTGTTATTTATCTTCCGGAAGGTGAAAATCAGGAGTTGAGTCTTTTATTGATTCATTACTTAATAAAATCAAGGAAGAACGAGGTAATCTATTTGGGGCCAAAAATCTCACTTCAGGATTTAAAAGATGCCTGTAAAGTATATCAGCCGGATTTTATTTTCACGATGGTCACCGAGACTTATACCAAAACACCCGTTCAAACCTACATAAAGACCCTTTCTGAAACTTTTCCTAACTCCCAAATTCTCCTTTCTGGTTATCAAGTAGTTGTTCAGCAAGTAAAATCTTCCGAAAATATCACCATCGTGGCCAGTATCAATGATATGATTTATTTTCTCAATGCCATGAACAATACGCCTCCTTCGAAGCTTATAGAATAGACTTTTCTCAAATTCACTTTATTTGAGTTATTTTGTATCCATATGGAACAACGCTATTTTGGTAGTTATTCCACTATTTATTTAATCAAAACAATTCTAAAACATGAAATTATTACTTAGATTTTCCTTCCTGCTGCTTGTATTGGGTCTTAGCTTTACGGCTTGTAAAAAAGCACCTAAAGGAGTAGACGCTAAAACAACTGCCGCAACGAATGATGCAGCTACCGCTAATGCAAATGACAAAATGTTTAATATCACTGAGGGACAATTACAATGGACAGGAACCAAGGTTGGCGGTCAACACTCTGGTACTGTAAAGGTCAAAGGTGGTGAAGTCGCAGCTAGTAATGGACAAATTTCTGCGGGGACAGTAGACATAGACATGAGTAGTATCACCGTGACTGACCTCAAAGCAGGAGACGGAAAAGAAAAACTTGAAGGACATCTCAATGCTGAAGATTTTTTCAATACTGCTGCCTATCCAATGGCTACCTTTAAAGTGACAAGTACCAGTGGTAGCGGTACTTCTACTAGTATCACCGGTGACTTGACAATCAAAGGGATCACTAAAAGTATTACCTTTCCTGCTAACGTAGCAATGGCAGGCGATAAAATTTCAGTAGTAAGCCCATCATTCAAAATCAATCGTACAGAATGGGACGTAAAATATGGTTCAGGACTTATTGGTACTGCTAAAGACAAGATTATTCACGATGAAATTGGATTGGTACTAAGCTTAACAGGACAGGCGAAATAATCCGACTGAAAAAGATAAAATTTTTTAAAAAGCGTCGCTGGTTTTACCTGTGACGCTTTTTTTTTGCCATTGGTCAAATGTTTCTTATATTTATTCTTTATACCACCTTATCTTCATTACTGACCAAATTTATAGAACATGACAACGATGCGCCTTTTTGACTTTATTTATCATCAACAAAAAAACAATCCACTTAAAAAATCTATTGGTTCCCGACTTAATGGAGAATGGAAATATTACAGCACGGATGAGATCATTGAACGTGCCAATAAATTTAGTTGTGGATTACTAAAACTTGGTGTAAAAAAGAATGACAAAATTGCGCTCATCACGTATAAAAATCGGGCAGAATGGAGTATTGCAGATATTGGCATTCAGCAAATCGGTGCGATCACTGTTCCCGTTTACCCAACCATCAGCCCACGCGAATATGAATATATTTTTAACGATGCAGAAATTAAATATTGTTTCCTAGGTACAGATGACCTTTGCGAAAAAGTTGGGATCGCCCGACAAAAGGTTCCATCATTGATTGATATTTATACTTTTGACCGACAGGAAGGAATGAAGTTTTGGGAAGATATTTTTACAGATGAAGGACTTCCTGAGGTGAAAAAAATCATGGATTCTATTGAACCTAAAGAACTAGCAACTATTATTTATACTTCTGGTACGACGGGTAACCCCAAGGGCGTTATGCTTTCTCACGAAAATATAGCTTCCAACGTGGTAGATGTCGATGATCTTATGCCCATAAGTCCGGGCGATACGGTTCTCAGTTTTTTACCGCTTTGTCACGTCTTTGAACGCTCCGCTGCTTATGCTTATCAATATCGGGGAGTGACCATCACCTTTACTGGAACTGATAATTTGGGTGGAGAAACTGGAGATTTACAAACGCTTAAACCACACTTTTTCACAACCGTTCCTAGATTATTAGAAAAGGTGTACGAGAAAATTTATAACAAAGGACTGGAACTGACTGGCACAAAAAAGAAATTATTCTTTTGGGCGCTTTCCCTGACGGATGATTATGCTTACGACAAGCAGTATTCAGGCTTGTCAGGTATCAAAAGAAATCTTGCCGATAAACTAATTTTTTCAAAATGGCGTCAGGCACTGGGCGGTAACATAAAAGGTATTCTAACTGGCGCGGCTCCCTGTCCTGTGAGTATGGCTCGAATTTTTTCTGCTGCCGGTATTCCGGTAAGAGAAGGATATGGATTAACAGAAACTTCTCCTGGATTAACAATCAATCGTTATGATAAAGGAAATGCCATGCTTGGTTCCGTAGGTCCTAACCTTGGACAAGTAGAAATTTATATCGATGCCAGCGAAGGAGAATATAAAGAAGGAGAAGGAGAAATTTTAGCAGCCGGTCCTAACATTATGATGGGTTATTATAATCAAAAAGAAAAAACGGACGAAGTTTTTAAAGTCATTGATGGAAAACGTTGGTTTCGTACCGGAGACATTGGCAAATTTGTAAGATCAGATAGTAACCAATTTCTAAAAATAACGGATCGTAAAAAAGAACTGCTAAAAACTTCTGGTGGCAAATATGTCGCTCCAGCTCCCATCGAAAGCGCGCTAAAAGAGGATTTTTTAGTGGAACAAGTAATGGTTGTAGGCGATGCGAAAAAATTTGTTTCCGCCGTTATTGTCCCCGCTAAAGAAGCGCTGCAAAGCTGGTGTAAAGAAAACCAGGTGTCTTGTTCGTCTGTTCATGAAATGATAACCCACGATAAAGTGCTTAGTTGCTATCAGGAAATTATCAATAAATACAACCCTCGATTTAGTCATATCGAGCAAATTAAAAAATTCACCTTACTTGACGCAGACTGGGAAGCTACTAAGAAAGATGGTTCGGACGCAGAATTGACGCCAACTATGAAACTGAAAAGAAGGGTCATTACTGAAAAATTTAAGAAAGAGATTGATAGTATGTATGGTTAGAGACCCTAAGTTAGTGGATTTAGTCTTTGTTTTTAATTAATTTTGGATAAGTACTTGGATAAAAGTAATTAAAACAAAAACATGAATACCCGCCGTGGCCTTTGGCCCGTTATTCTTATGATCTTTCTGGTATTGATCCTTATTTATTCCTGCGTAGCAGAATACGAGGAGCCTATTATCCCACCAAGTCAATTTACGAAGCAACAACGTGAAGCATTGGGTGATAAGATAAAAATCGCTATTGCTTTCGAAGACGAACGCTTTCCTGTATTGCCTAATATCCCTCCATACGATACCACCATCTACCAATTTGTTCAAACACTCTATGATCAAGCAACCAATGAAATGAGGCGAGATCGTCGATCGCCTCAAAACAATAAGTGGAATCTCAGTCGTGCTTGGAATATAACCATCTTAAACCGTCCAGAAAAAAATATTTTCACTATACCCGGAGGTGGTCTGTATTTAACAACTGGACTTCTTAGAAATCTGGAAACAGAACACGAACTCTATTATCTACTAGCTTTCGAAGCCAGTTTGATGAACGAAAAATTTCTATTTTACCAAATGATTAATCGCATCAACACCAACGCACTAACTAAAATTGCCGAAGGTTCTACCCATCGGGACGACCCCAGTATACAAGATGTGGTAAACCTAATTGATAATCTAGAATTTGATGCAGACCAGGTAAGATCGCTCGATCGGATTACCCTTGAAGTAATTTGTGAATCGTCGATTATCAATCCATTGGGTATCTCCCGAATTGCAGATCAGGTAGATAATGATTGGTTTTGGCTCAATTACCGAACGAATTATAATGGAAGGTCAGACCATCTAAGACAGCTCATAAATATAGAGAACTGTGGTGATTTTAAAACCAACGGAAACTACGCGCGCTATGTCTTAAGTAGATTATAAATCAGCGTCAACGAGCAATCGAAATGATTTACGATGGTGAGAGGTGACGCCCAAAGCGGCGATTGCCCGTCGATGTGCCTTCGTTGGATATCCTTTATTTGAGTGCCAATCGTATCCCGGATTTTCTAGCGCTGCCTTTTTCATATACTGATCCCGATAAGTTTTTGCCAGCACAGAAGCCGCCGCAATTGACCGATATTTACTATCTCCTTTCACAATACAATGATGAGGAATATCTGGGTACTGGTTAAATCGATTGCCATCAATCAATAGCGAAGTAGGTTTGGTTTCTAATTGATCAACTGCACGGTGCATCGCCAAAAAGGAAGCATTCAGAATATTTATCTGGTCAATCTCAATTGGACCAACCGTCCCTACTGCCCAGGCGATCGCTTCTTTTTCAATAATCGGCCGTAAAATATCCCGTTTTTTTTCACTCATCAATTTTGAATCATTCAAGATTGGATGTACAAAATTTTTCGGTAAGATAACTGCTGCCGCAAATACCGGCCCAGCTAAACAACCACGACCAGCTTCGTCACATCCGGCTTCGATCTCCTCAACATTAAAATAAGGTGCAAGCATAGCGTTTCTAAAAGTTAAAAAAGCCAGCTTGTAATAAAATATTACAAGCTGGCCTGAAAAACGATTAATAATCGTTCCAATAATTTAAAATATTAGCTGTTTTTTATGTCGTCTTCTAAATCAGAGGCGGCATCTTTTGCATCCTCCAGCGCATCACCGGCAATATCTTTCGCACCATCTACTGCGTCACCTGCTTTATCTTTCACTGCATTGGCCGCATCGCCCGCTTTATCCATCGCGCCACTCGCCATATCTTTCGCACCCTCTACTGCGTCGCCCGCTTTATCTTTTACAGCGTTCACCGCATCACCTGCTTTATCCATCGCGCCACCCGCCAAATCTTTCGCACCCTCTACTGCGTCTCCTGCTTTATCTTTTACAGCATTCACTGCATCTCCTGCCTTATCCATCGCGTCACCTGCTAAGTCCTTAGCTCCATCTACCGCATCACCTGCAAGGTCTTTAAGCCCACCTGCGGCGTCACCTGCTTTATCTATCGCATCCCCTGCCAGATCTTTTAAACCACCTGCAGCATCGCCCGCTTTGTCTAGTGCATCCCCTGCTAAGCCTTTTGCACCTGATGCAACATCACCCGCAGAGTCCTTAACGGAACCAAACAGGCCCTTTAGAAAATCGAAAAATCCCATAGTTTCTTCTTTTTAAGTTAAATAAGTTAGTTAACAGTGCTAAATATAGGAAGATATAACGAAATATTATAGACATAAAAGGCTGATTTCATAAAATTGAGGTAGGTATACCCCTATTTATAGTATTTTTCCTACCATAAGAGGGGTAAATATTGATAAGGTTCTGTTAAAAATTACGTAATCTGATTACATGCTAGTATTTTTGCGGTCTAATAATCGGGGACTTTATCTCTTGATTTTCTCATTACTGAAATTTACTTCAGTTTAAAAATAAAAAAATGAAAGGAATATTTAAAATTGGAATATTAATGCTATCGTTGGCATTATTTAGTACAAGCGAAGGATTAGCCCAGAAATTTGGTCATTTAAATAGTGGCCTTGTGCTGAGTATGATGCCCGAATCTAAGGCAGCAGAAGCAGAATTACAAGCTTACCGTCAACAGCAGGAGAAAATTTTGCAAGATAAGGTAACTGCTTTTCAGGCTAAAATAGCGGATTTGCAAAAGCGTTTTCCGGATTTACCTCCTGTTCAGGCTAAAGCAGAACAAGAAAAGCTGGCTGCAGAAGAGCAAGAACTGTACGCTGCCAGAGCAAAAGGAGAAGAAGACATTGTAAAAAAACGGGAAGCCTTACTCAAGCCTATTTACGAAAAAGCAGATATCGCCGTACAAGCAGTAGGAAAAGAAAATGGTTTTACGATGATTTTCGACTCCGGTGCTTTTAACGTAGTACTTTTTGCAGAAGATGCTATGGATATATTACCGCTCGTAAAAGCGAAATTGGGCTTATAAAAAATAAGGCCCTAATAAAAAAGATGCTCTGATTTTAATAAATCAGGGCATCTTTTTTATTGCATTTGGTAAAGGTATATTCTTCTATTTACTCCGCTTTACGACTATCTTCAATTTTTTTCTTATCTGCCTCTTTCATTCCTTCTTTTATCTCTGTCTCAATAGATGCTTTAGCGTTATTAAATTCTTTGATTCCTTTTCCCATACCACGCATCAATTCTGGAATTTTTTTACCTCCAAAAAGTAAAAGTACCACGAATAGAATGATAATTAATTCGGGTCCACCAGGGAGTGCAAATAATAATATATTCATAATCACTTGTTTTTAGAGATGTAAATGATCTAAAATGTACGTACATAGTACCAGAACAAATATAACAAATTTCGTCGCCACTTTATTATTATCTACTAAGTTTAACCTACTGATCGTCTTCTTTTTTACCTGATCCCGACTTTTATTGCTTCCTCTTTTGCAGAAATACCTGTTTCAATTATTTCAATTTCTACCCGACGATTTTTCCTCCGTCCTTTTTCGCTTTGGTTACTTGCAATCGGCAAATCTCCTCCGTGCCCTACAGCTTCCATTCTGTTTATGCCAATATCTCCAATTTTAGCCAACGAACGCATCACTTCTAAGGCGCGATCACGCGAAAGAACGTAAAGTTGATCCCTATCTCCTTGGTTGTCCGTGTGGCCGGCAATCCTGACTTTTACGTAAGGATGGCGCCGTAAATAATCGGCCACTCTTTCGATTTCAAAGTAAGATCTAGACAATATCTCTGCGGTAGATCGCCGGAATAATATGGGCTTTAATGCTATTTTTTCACCAATACTTACGGGCGTTTGTATCATAGGATGAGTAGCAATCAGCAATTTCATCTGATCATCTTTTTTTTGACTTCTAATTTTTTGAGATGATAAAACTACCACTTTTTCCACTTGTGAAACAAACGTTCCGGACGCCACTGAATCCCGCTTTTTTTCTGGCTCCCTAATTTGAATCATAAAAATATCACTACTCCCGTCTCGGGTAGAACTAAAATAGAGCTGCCCGGTAGCAGCATTAAAGTAGGGATGACTATCGTGCGCATCCGAATTGATTGGCGCCTTAAATCTACGAGGTGCCGACCAGTTTTTCCAGTTTTTTCCAATCCTTTCTTGCACATAAATATCGCTACCGCCGCTCGTCGTATAACCACGGTTGGAAGCAAAATAGAGCGAAAGTCCATCATTACTTAAGTGTGGAGTAGTTTCTCGCCAGGGAGAATTTACGCCACTTCCCATATTTTCGGGGCGACTCCAATTTCCGTTTTCTTGTTTAAAACTAATGTATAAATCACTCTGTCCCATTCCGTCTTCCCGTTCCATAGAAAGAATAATCACTTGTCCATCACCACTCATGGTAAGATTGACGTCTTCTCCGGAGTTGTGATAATTATTAATAGGGAGTGGCTTTGGAAAATCCCAAGTACCATCTTCTTTTTGTTTTACGGAAGAAAATCCTTTCGCCATTCCTCCGCCTTCTACAAACTGGTTAATCAATATCAGCGTCTGATCATCGGCTCCGAAAGAGCTTACGCTATTAGGTAATGCATTGTTTAAAGGATACTCCGGATGATTGTCCGCCACAAATTTATTTCCATCCCAACGAGCTTCCCAGATATCCTGATTAAAATCAGACTCGTAAATTTTTCCGCCCGGTCTATCGCCCAGTAAGGTATAGATTTCTCTTAACCGTTGATCATATTTTATTTTTGGTAGAATAATAGAAAGGTCCTGGTCAGATTCAATCAGTGTTTGGTCAAAATCAGGATAACCAGTCCGGGTATAATATAATCGTTGACCGTCACTGCTAATACAGGGTGAGATTTCGTCAAAGCCACTTGTATTAATAGATATCTCTAATTTTTTTAAAATAAAATCTTGGCCAGATACGGCAGATGCATATGCCCAAAGACATAACAGGAGTAGGTTCCTCATTTCTTATACGGTCTTGGTTAAAATAAAAATTGTGCTAAACCGGGGGACCGAGTTGAGGGAATCTCAGAGAAGGGGGAAAGTTTATTATAAATATTCGTTAAATACAAATATAAATGTTTTGCTGACTAATGGCAAGTAGCTAAGCATCCACTAAAGATCAATTTATATCCATAAAAGCCCGGTATAAATCCTTCCAGCCTTTGCGATCTTTTACGATTGTTTCCAGATACTCTTGCCACACTACCTGATCATGTAGCGGATCTTTTACAATAGTTCCTGTAATACCTGCCGCTAAATCTGCCGCCTTTAATTCTCCATCACCGAAGTGAGCTGCCAGCGACTGTCCAGAATTAATCACCGAAATAGCTTCTGCCGTACTTAGCGTACTGGTAGGAGATTTAATTTTGGTACGACCGTCTTCCGTTTTACCAGAACGTAGTTCACGGAAAATCGTAACCAGTCTCTGAATCTCTTTAACTGGAGCAGCGGAAGCAGGTAATTCCAATCGTTCCGCAATTTTGTGTACTCGCGTTTTTACAATTTTTACTTCCTCTTCTAAGGTTGCCGGTAGCGGCATGACCACCGTGTTAAAACGCCGACGTAAGGCGCTGGATAATTCGTTAACGCCTTTATCGCGGTCATTGGCGGTTGCAATCACATTAAACCCACGGTTGCCTTGTATTTCTATTCCGATTTCCGGAACGGGCAATATTTTTTCGGAAAGAATTGTAATCAAGGTATCCTGTACTTCTGAAGGAATTCGGGTTAACTCCTCAATACGAGCAATTTTTCCTTTTTCCATGGCCGTCATAATTGGACTCGCGACCAACGCTTTTTCGGACGGCCCTTCGGCAATCAGACGTGCATAATTCCAACCGTATCGCATCGCTTCTTCGGTGAGTCCGGCAGTTCCTTGTACCAGTAATTTTGAGTCTCCACTAATTGCCGCCGCAAGATGCTCACTAACCCAGGTCTTCGCGGTACCGGGAATACCAATCAACATAAGGGCGCGATCGGTCGCCAGCGTAGCAACGGCAACTTCCATAATTCGGCGATTTCCATAATATTTTGGTTCGATCACCGTCCCATCGTCCAGGGTTCCTCCCATCAGATAAGTGATGACGGCCCAGGGAGACAAATTCCAGTTGGTCGGTCGAAAACGATCATCCGTTTTAGCAAGCGCTTTTAGTTCTGCGGCGTAAGCATCTTCAGCGTGCGGACGGAGCGCGGTATTTTTCTTATTTTTAGGCATAAAATATCTTTTAAAATCATGGCTAAGTTAACCAGAAAAAACTTTCTAAAGGGGGCGGCCCTCGGAACCATTTCGCTACCCTTTTTGATTCGCGGTTGCGGACCCACTAATATAGCGCAAAATACTGCCTCCAGTCCGAATATTATTACCGACAAAAAATTTCAGTGGAAACTGGTCACCACCTGGCCACCTAACTTTCCAGTCCTGGGAGAAGGCTGTACCTATTTTGCCAATTGGGTGCGGGAGATGTCCGGTGGTCGATTGGACATTAAGGTTTTTGGGGGCGGAGAATTGGTTCCTCCGCTCGAAGTTTTTGATGCGGTGCGCACCGGAGCTGCCGATATGGGTTCGGGCGCAGCTTATTATTGGGCAGGTAAAATTCCAGCAGCTCAGTTTTTTGCTTCGGTTCCCTTTGGGATGAATGCGCAGCAACTGAACGCCTGGATCGACAACGGTGGTGGTCTGCAACTCTGGGAATCCTTATACGCAGATTATGGATTGGTACCCATGTTGGGTGGAAATACCGGAGTGCAAATGGGTGGCTGGTTTAACCGGGAGATCAATACCCTCAATGATTTTAAAGGATTAAAAATGCGGATGCCGGGATTGGGTGGAAAGGTACTGAAGCGTGCGGGTGGTTCTCCGGTTTTGTTAGCGGGTAGTGAATTATATACGGGACTCGAAAAAGGAACAATCGACGCCACCGAATGGATTGGTCCCTATCACGATTATAAAATGGGCTTTTATCAGATCGCAAAATACTATTATGCTCCCGGCTGGCACGAACCGGGAACTGCTTTGGAAATTATTATTAATAAAAACAGAATGGAGGAATTACCGGCTGACTTACAGGCCATCGTACGGACGGCAGCCGCCCGGATGAACTTATGGACGCTCTCCGAATTTGAAGCCAAAAACGGTATTTATTTAGATAAATTAATCAACGAAGAAAAAGTAGATATCCGGAAATTCAGTCCTGACATTTTGGATCAACTTCGCAAATACACCAAAGACATTACGGAAGAACTGGCCAATCAAGATCCTTTCAGCCGTAAGGTTTACGATGCTTATCAGGGATTTAGAAAACAAGCAACTAGCTGGAGTAAATTATCGGAGAAAGTTTATTATGATGATTTGCAAATATGATCTTTATTTTATCCATTAAGAATTAAAATACGGTAGCCACTCTTCAGTGACTACCGCTCTCGTTAATTCTGACTCATCACGTCCGCTTTGACGGATGCAGGCACGGATGCGTAGCCTTCCATTTTCATGGAATAACTCGCCATTCCTGCACTGACCCCTCGTAGCTGATTGACGTACCCAAACATTTCTGCCAAAGGTACCGTCGCAACTACCTGTACGCGATTGGCCACTTTTTCCTGTAACTGTACCACGGCCCGGCGACGGTTCAAACCGCCAATGACCGCACCTACGTATTCGTCCGGTGTACTTACTTCTACCCGCATGATGGGTTCCAAAAGTTCCGGTTTTAGTTGACGAGTAGCCGCCCGTAAGGCATCCATCGCACAGAGTTCAAAAGCTAAAGGCTTCGAATCATTCGGATGGGTACTACCATCTACTAAGACCACTTTCAAGTTAGACACCGGATAACCAGCGATCGGGCCTTGTTGCATCATCTTACGGAAACCAGCTTCCACGGATGGAATAAATTCTTTCGGAACACTACCTCCCACAATCTGATTGACAAATTGCAACTTTTCAGTAGTATCGCCCTCCGGAATATTTTCCAGAAATTCCGGGTCCGCTGGTCCCAGAATTACTTCAATTTCGGCAAATAAACCAGGTCCTCCACTTTGCTTTTTCAGTCGTTCGCGGTGCTTTACCGTTTCAGTAAATGCTTCTTGATAAGCAACCTGAGGCGCTCCGGTATTTATTTCAATACCAAAATCATCTTCAATCCGGGAACGCATAATCTCCAGATGTAATTCACCCATTCCCATCAGAATAGTTTGCCCCGTTTCGTGATCTACCTTGACGGTAAAGCTGGGATCTTCCATTCGCAACCGTCCAAGTAATTCACCCAACTTGGCCAACTGATCGTTCCGCTTTGGTTCGATGGCCATGCTAATAACTGGTTTAGGAATAAATAAATTTTCCAATTCTACCGGGTGCGTAACATCCGAGAGCGTATCACCTGTACGGAAGGTTTTTAATCCCACCGTGGCGGCAATTTCTCCAGCCATTACTTCGCTAATCTCCGTTCGCTTGTTAGCATGCATCTGATATAACCTACCCACTCGTTCCGTCTTTCCGGTTCGAGTATTGAGGATCGTATCGCCCGTTTTCAAGGTACCCGAATAAATTCTAAAGAAGCAGAGTTTTCGGTTTTGCTCATCCAAAGCGATTTTAAATACAAGAGCAGACACGGGTCCTTGCGGATCGGCTGTTCTGGGTTCTACGACGCCCGTATCTGGATGTGTTCCAGTAATTTCCTTCCGATCAATCGGAGAAGGCAAATAGGCAGCTACCGCATCGAGTAAAGGTTGAATCCCTTTATTCTTGTACGCAGCGCCCATTAGTATCGGTACTATTTTGCGTTCCAAAGCTAGACGGCGAACTACTGTGGAAAGTAAGCTATCTGTCATCCGTTCTGGATGGTCAAAATAAATTGCTAATAATTTATCATCTAAACCCGCGAGAGTTTCAATCATAAAATTACGTGCTTCCGCTACTTCGTCCACGATGGCTACCGGAATTTCCCGTACCTCCATCACTCCATCTTCAGACCAATAAAGCGCTTCGTTTTTTACCAAATCTACGACCCCGACAAATTCGTTATCGACAAAAATGGAAAACTGTAAACCGACTGCGTTCGCTCCGAGACGATCCTGAATATTGCTGACTACGTTGTTAAAATCAGCACCCGGTTTATCCATTTTGTTAACAAATCCAATTGCGGGCACCTCATAGCGCTGCGCCTGTTGCCAGACGGTTTCTGTTTGAGATTCGACGCCGTCTACTGCATCAAACAGAGCCACGGCCCCATCCAGCACCCGTAAAGAACGTTCTACTTCGATGGTAAAATCCACGTGTCCGGGCGTATCGATAATGTTCATTGTCATGGATTGTCCAAGGTACTCCCATGTTGCTTGGGTAGCCGCAGAGCTAATGGTAATTCCCTTTTCGATTTCCTGCTTCATTGTATCCATCTGACTATTGCCGAGATGCGTCTCACCAATACGGTGGGATTTGCCAGTGAAGAATAATATTCTTTCCGTTAAGGTAGTTTTGCCGGCATCAATGTGCGCAGCGATTCCAATATTTCTTATAAATTGCAATTTTCTGACTTTCATCATTCTTTATTTAAAGTTTCTAAAAAAAGAATCACCGCCGGGTTGTGCGATTACGGACCCAATCACTACATTCTGTCATAGAATGAGGGAAAAGTAATTAATTAAATTTTAAGGCAGAAATGCAGAAGTTACACCAACAGCAAGATAGTGTTGGCGACCCGGTTTTACCTCTGCGCTAAGCAGCTTAACAGTAAAGGGCAAAAAACCATTTTGAAAGGATTAGATAATATTCTGACTAACATGATCAGGATTTAAATTTTGAGGTAAAGACATTACAGTTTGTTGAATTCACCTGATGAAATGATACCATAGATAATACAAATATTTCTAAAGGAAAGTTCCCGGCATAAAAAAAGGTCACCCAAATGGATGACCTTTCACGGTAAATAAATACCGATTATCTTAATTCATTAAGACAGTGTATTTACTATCCGAATTTGGCAGCATCTACTTTAGATAGTACTCTCCAGCATTCGTGCGTTGCACCTTCTGCCTGAGACTTAGCAACTGCATAAAATCGTCCGTTCTTTTCACGTACTTCAAACTCTGCAGTTTCGAATTTTGCTTTTGTTTTTACATCGTAAAAACTTAATTTTTCTTTAGCCATAATAGGTCAATTTTAAATTAATAATAGGCCAAAAATACGCTATTTACATGGATAGGAAGGGAGAAATAACGTAGGTAAATAAAATGTTTTTTTCATTATTTGTCTAAAAGGCTGATAATCAGATCGTTAAGTAAAAACAAAATGTTTTATTATTTTCAAAAAATGGTATCTTTCTCCATTTCCACCTTAAAAAGGTCAAAATTCACACATAAATTTACCTTTAAGCTGATATATTTACACATAAAATACCTTTAGAATCTTGATTTTAAAGGTAATCCTGACATTAATAATTAGAATAATAAGAAAACGATTTCTGGACAGACCATCACCAAAATCAGAAAGACTAACTGGATCAAAACAAATGGAACAATACCCCGATATATCTGTCTGGTCGTAACTTCCGGAGGCGCGACCCCTTTGAGGTAGAAAAGAGCAAATCCAAAGGGAGGAGACAAAAAGGAGGTTTGGAGGTTCAGAGCAATTAAAATTCCTATCCAGATTAAATCTACTTCATAGGTTAAGAATACAGGAACGACCACCGGAACAATAATAAAGATGATTTCTATAAAATCAATAAAAAATCCAGCGACAAAGATGATGGCCATCACCAATAATAAAAATGCAGTAGCTGAGAGATTGGCATTTTCTATCATTTCTATTAAATACCGATCTCCGCCTACTTCTCTGAACACAAAAGAAAAGACAGTAGCACCCAATAAAATAATAAAGACCATGCAGGTAAGGTGCGTGGTTTCTCGCATAACGGACTTTAATACCTCTAAAGTAAATTTCCCTTGAAAAATTGTCAATATAATGGCTCCCATCGCACCGACACCTGCTGCTTCGGTTGGTGAGGCAATCCCTTTCAGGATAGAACCCAACACTGCTACGATTAATAATAAGGGCAAAACAAATGCTTTAAATACACGCATCCCAAACCCTTTTCCTTTAAAGGCAGCTAATTCTTCCGGAGGAATACCGGGTGCCTCTTCCGGACGTAAGTAAGCACGAATCAATATATAGGAGATATAGCTGAGCACCAGCAGCAGACCAGGAACCAATGCCGCCTTAAAAAGATCACCAACCGATACATTCAAGACACTTCCCAATAAAACCAAAACAATGGACGGCGGAATAATCTGCCCCAGTGTTCCGGAGGAAGCGATGGTTCCCGTTGCGAGTTCTGGCCGGTACCCACGTCGTAACATCGTAGGTAAACTGATCAGGCCCATTGTTACGACGGTGGCTCCCACGATTCCGGTGGAAGCGGCCAGTAAGGTTCCCACAATAACGACAGAGATGGCCAGTCCTCCTTTTAAAGTGCCAAATAACATCGCCATGGTTTCGAGTAAGCTCTCCGCTAGTCCGGACTTCTCCAGCATGATCCCCATAAAAACAAAAAGCGGTACGGCCAATAAAACATAATTATTCATCACACCCATAATACGGAGTGGTAAAGCAGAAAAGCTGGAAGGTTCTAAAAAACAAATGGCGTACAGGATAGAAATCCCACCCAAAGTAAAGGCTACCGGATAACCATATAGAATGAGTAAAAAAATACTGAGGAAGAGAAGAAGTGCGATTATTTCCAAAAGTCTGGTAGTTATTTTATAGTATTGATTGTTTCGGCTGCTCTAAAAAGTATTTTATTAGCGGTAGCTTTTTTCTAATTTTTCAGATAAAACATTATTTAGGGTTAAAAGAGGTTTCCACCGCCGTTTCTTTCAGCGTGAGTAACGAAGACAAGATGACTGAAATAGCCTGTAATAATAAAAAGGACAAACCTACCGGAACGGCAAACTTAATCAGATAGCGAGCAGGTAGTCCACCGGGGTCGGGTGATCCTTCTCCTAATTTCCAGGAATCCAAAGCATAGTAAAAACTGAAATAGATCGTTACCAATAACCAAGGTGTCAACAGTAAAAGACTACCAAACAAATTAACCCAGGCCTGATCGCGTTTACTAAAATTAGTATAAAATAAATCTACTCTTACGTGACGGTCGTGCTTAAGCGCATATCCGGCACCAAGTAAAAAGATCAGCGAAAACATATGCCACTGTAATTCCATACTCCAGATGCTGGTGGTATTGAAAAAGGTTCGTCGTACTACCTCCAGGCAGACTACCAGCACCAATCCCAAAGTCAGCCAGGCTACAGTCCTGCCAACTACCTCATTTATCTGATCAATTATTCCTATTATTTTTTTCACGGAGGGAAGGTACAAAAAACAAAAATTAATTTATAAACAACCTTTAAGAAAATCAACACATTTGCGTATCTTGCTACTCTTTTCATTACCCGCATTTTTGCAGGTTTTCACCAACCATATTATACTATGATTAATTTTGCCAACGCCGAACTGGGAGAAATTGCCATTCACCGAGTCGGTAATAAACACCGGGCTACCCGAAATTTTATTTCTCCAGCACTTTATGATCTGGACGAAGCTACCCGTGAGTTGCTCCACAATTTTTTTCTCAAACCATTAAAGCGTCAGGTGGATAACTTGCACCGCTTTGTGCACACAGAAGATGTAAATCTTAACGAGATGAATAATTTCGCCAAGACCATCTTCACCGATCGGGATTCTTTGCTCACCGAATCAGTCAATATTCTAGAACATCTTTACCGCCAGTCAACACACCCCAGCATCAAAACGGGGGAAGTGTACGTCGTTTTTATTGATGGTATTGTGGTATTGGACGAAACCGTTTCTGCGCTGGGTATTTTTAAAACAGAAGAAAAAAGTCAGTTCTTTCAGGTGCGCCCGGACGGAGATATGATGGCCATCAAGAAACAGAAAGGTATTAATATTAATAAACTGGATAAAGGTTGTCTGATTTTAAATACCTCGATGGATAGTGGATACCGGGTACTGCATGTGGACAATAATCAGTACGATGCGGCTTATTGGTACCATAATTTTTTAGGGCTCGATTACGTAAAAAACGAAAATTTCCACACCCGAAATTACCTTCAGTTGTGTAATGGGTTTTCGGAAGAAGTGGTGGCAGCGGGTGCCGATCGGGGAGAACAGATTAAATTTTTAGCTAACTCCGTGGATTATTTTACCAGCAATGAAGTATTTGATCTGGAAGATTTTACCAAGACGGTTATTCCTGAACCCGAAGCGGCTAAAGAATTTCAGGCGTACCACGAAACGTATATTCCGGAAAAGACCAATGGCTTTAATATCTCAAAAGCAGCTACTAAATCTGCTTCGCGGACTTTTAAGAGTACGATAAAATTAGATACCGGTATTCAAATCAAACTGGATGTTTTTAACCCTGAATCCAGCCGACAGTTTATCGAAAGATACTACGACGAAGATAAAGGAATGTATTGTTATAAAATTTTCTTTAACGAGGAATTGCCATAGCAAGTAATGAATAATGGGTTAATGAATAATTAATAATGTCTCTTCTTTCGCGTTTTTACCTTAGCGGGCATTATTAATTTTTCATTATAAAATTAGTGAACTACCCCGACCCAAGGGTACGGGGCATCAAAATCATCCCAAAAGGGAGTTTTGATTTTTCAGCGTTTCATCACAATCTGCATGCTATAAAGAATGACTTACAATCGCTCCACGCTTGTATTCTACCGTCCCGGTAGAATATAGTTTTAAGCCCTCACGGTGGATATTTTTCGCAGCGTTCAAATCCCGATCTATCATCCTTCCGCAGCTCTGACACGTAAATTTACGATCAGATAAGCTTATTTCGTTTTTGTGACCACATTCATAATCCAACTTCGAGGACGCAAAGTAACGGCCAACCAGAATCGTGGATTTTCCATACCATTCAGTTTTATACTTTAATTGTATCCTAATCCTACCCCAAATAGCATTAGAAATATGCTTCGCTAATTTGTGATTACGCAACATTCCCTGAGTGTTCAGGTCTTCCATACAAATAATATCATAATTTTCCACTAAATACCTCGTCATTTTATGAGTGTAGTCATTTCGAATATTTGAAATCTTACGATACAACCTGGCAACTTTCAACCTTTGGTTTTCACGTCGATTGCTGCCTTTGGTTTTACGGCTCAAATGCCGTTGTGCCTTTGCTAATTTCTTTTCGAATTTATTGGCACCGAAAAACTTTGTTTACTTCGCCTAGATTTAAAAGATGGAAACTTTGACTTTAATTTCTGATTGAAAAAATTCTTGAAAGAATTATCCAGATTTTTCAAACTTGCCTGAAGTGATAAACTATTGACTTCCTTTAA
>CALLPK010000075.1 GCA_938015415.1 uncultured Saprospiraceae bacterium | reverse complement strand
GCTCTTTCTACAATAAAAACTTCTAATTCACGAATTTGGGTTCCGACCATCTCTGGTAAGGTGTGTAGACTGTCGTCGCCGAGGGGGCATGGGAGGAGATAGAGTTTCATATTTTTTGTTGAATCACTTCGTGGTTGAATCGCTGTGCGGTTGAATCGCTTCGCTCGTTGAGGCACTTATTTCATAAAAAAATGTATTTACTTCTTTATACAATATGTGACTCTCTAAGGTAAAAAAATTATAGAATCTCCTCTTTGGGACCGGGGTAAAATTTTATGATTTTTTGCCGTTTTGATTTTCGCGAATCCAGGCCGTACCTTATTCGGTAGGCAGGCATTATTAATTCTTCATTATAAAATTATTCATTACTTACCTCCAAATACCTTATCAAAAAACTTCTTCCGCTTTTTCTTCCGCTTCGCTTTCCGTTTTTCTTTCTCCTCTTTCTTTCGCTGTTTTTCTATTTCATCATTGCCATCCTCCCGTTTTGATTTTTTCTTTTTAAGCGACTCCAGGAGTTTATCAATTTGAGAATTAATTCCTTCAACTACTTCTTCAATAATCTCCTCCTCTTCTGTTGGCTCCGGTGGTCTTTCTTCCGCAAAGTCCGGACAATCAAGTAATTCTAAAATTTCGACCGAAGGTACTGGAAATACGCTACGTTGCCAACTTTTAAAGTCTTTATCCCGATCTGCCGCCACCGCAAATTTACCCCAGATCGGTAATGCGGTGTTCGCCCCCTGTCCGAGTGATAAACTCCGGAAACGTACCTTAGGAGATTGTCCACCGACCCAGGCCCCCGCCACCATATCCGGTGTAAAGCCGATAAACCATCCATCGGCCTGTGACTGAGTGGTACCCGTTTTTCCGGCAATCCGGCCATTCAATTTATAGACGGATCGTAGTCTACGCGCCGTTCCGCTATCTACCACACCTTCCATCATTTTCACCATAATATCCGCTTCGAAGGGCTCCAGTACACGGGTTCCTTCTTCCTCGGGAGCGGCTTCATACAGAACTTTACCATCTTTGGTCTCAATACGCGTCAGATAAATCGGCTTTTTTCGAATACCCCGATTGGCAAAGGTACTGTATACTTGTACCATTTCGTAGAGAGAGGCATCCGTAGCGCCGAGCGCAATGGCAGGAACTTTAGGAATCTCACTTTTAATGCCCATTTCATGAGCTAATTCTCTTACAGGGTCAACCCCGGTTTGCATAATCAGGTTGACGGCTACTGAATTGACCGAATTTCTTAGACCTCCCGCCATGGAGTAAACACCCCCGTAGACTCCATCGGCATTTTGTGGTTGCCAATCTTCGTAGTCGGTATAGGTCACTAAGCGATTATCAAAAAAAGTGCAGGGCAATACTTCTTTCCGAATCGCACTCGCATAAACGATGGGCTTAAAAGTGGAACCCACCTGGCGTTTAGACTGCGTATGATCGTATTGAAAATAGTGATGATCAATGCCGCCGACCCAGGCGAGTACTTCACCAGTTCGAGGATTCATCGCTAAAAATCCAGCATTCAACAGACTATAATAAAACTGGATCGAATCCAAAGGAGATATTTTTTTCTGTAATTCTCCCTTAGGGCTGTAAATCGTCATATTGACGGGGGTCTCAAAACTCTTTTTTATTTCGGCTTTAGATTTTCCGGCCTTTTCCATTTGTTGGTAACGAGCTGATTTTTTTACTTCTTTTTCAATAATCGAATCGTCGCCCCATACTTTTCTTCCTTTCCAGTGTTGATCAAAGTCTTTCTGTAATTTTGCTAAATGATCCGTCAGCGCTTTTTCGGCGTAGGTCTGTAAACGCGAATGAATGGTCGTATAAATTTTCAGTCCATCGGTATACATATTATAAGAATCGCCATTAGGGAGCTTATATTCTTTGACTAAATCTGCCAGTTCCCCACGTAAATGTTCCCGAAAATAAGGAGCCAATCCATCGTGGTGACTTTCTTTTCGGTAGTCTAATTTTAGTGGAATGGTCTGAAGTGAATCGCGTTCACGAGCGGAGATATATTTGTATTTTTCCATCTGCTGTAAGACAATATTCCGTCGCTTTTCTGCACGTTCGGGATGTCTTACCGGATGGTAATAAGTATTTGCTTTTAGCATTCCTACTAAAACGGCGGCGGATTCCGGTGCGATACTTTTGGCTGTTTTATTAAAAAATTGACGGGCCGCAACCTCTACGCCGTAGATATTTCCACCAAAAGGTACGGTGTTAAGATAAAGGGTAATGAGTTCATTTTTAGAGTAGACCTTCTCCAAACGACGGGCAATATAGGTTTCTCTTATTTTATTAATTAAAATAGAAAATAATTTATAACGCTTTCTCGGAAATAGATTTTTTGCCAGTTGTTGACTGAGCGTACTCCCACCACCTGCGGACTCATCGCTGAGCATAATTGTTTTTCCAATCACGCGTAGCCAAGCTCTGGTATCCACGCCACTGTGTTCAAAAAAACGAGCATCTTCCGTAGCAATTAAGGCGTTGACAAGATAAGGAGAGATTTCTTCGTAGGGAACACTTATTCTATTTTCGGTATAATATTTTCCCAACATCACCCCGTCGCTGGAATAGATTTCTGAAGCAGTATTATTTTGAATCAGCCGCAAATCCTGAGTGGTCGGTACTTTACCAAATGCATTCAAATAAACTAATATAAAAAGCATTCCAATAAATAGAATTCCAACAAGTGGCAAAAACAGGATTGCTTTTACGCCTTTGGCCAGTCGAGGAGATTTGGTACGAAATGCCTCCCATTTCAGGGTCAATCGTTCTTTCAGGTTGTGCTCTGATTGCGTACTTTTCATGATTATGGTAGTTCTACCGCTTTGTTTTCAGGAGATAGTAGGATGATGACCTACTGGAAGGTTAAAGAACGTTTTGGTTGTTCGCTTATTATCCTTCCAATACAGTTTTTAATATTTTATGTGCGTTAATTTTGGGTAGACCTTCTACATGAAGGCGGTAATAATTGATTAATCCAGTAAGTAAATTTTCCCGATTTTGACGAGTAATCTTTATCTCGTGGGCATTCTCAATATTACTTTTTAGAAAAACACCTAGCAATCTGCTCAGTTCTCCTTCCAAGTAGTTGTTATTCAAAGGAGGAACCGCCATAAAAGTTCCTTCCTGCATATCAAAAAAAGGCGTTTGCTCAGTGTAGGTTCCAGAAGGAAAAAATCCTAGATAGGCAGATAATTTCAGCATGACCGCCAGATGAAAATTGTAAATAGGATCATTGGTTTCATCCAGGTAGCAAATAGTATTGAAAAGAAAAGTAAAGAGTGGCTGATTTTTTTCTCTCTCTTTGATCGTTTTTTGCATTATTTCTAATAAAAACAAGCCAATCGCCCCTTTTTGGATGTTAAAGGGAATTGAATCGAAGAGATAGGCTGCCTTAATTTCTTTAATCCGACAAAGGTCTTTATCTTCCCGATGGTATACAACTGTTTCAACGAGTGACATTACCTGTAATAATCCCGCGCTAACTTTTGCTTTTTTGCTGCGTACACCACTAATTATATAAGAACGAAGTCCAAGTTGTTCGGTAAAAATGTCCGTTATTATACTCGTTTCAGAATACTTAACAGATCTGAAGACAATACCTGATGTTTTAACTAGCACAATATTTGCATTAAATTATCACGAATAATAGTATAAGAATTAAACACTAAAAGGTTTTACCTTCATATTTAGCGCTTATCCTGTCACTTTTATCTATTTTTACAAATCTTTTGAGGACGATATAGAACAATATTTGCTTTATAGATCACATCAAGTAAACTGGCAGTAATATTGTAAATATTTTTCCAGGTGCTTGTAAAGAATATTTTTAAAAATAACCTAAAATTATTACCTAACCTTTCAACCTAATGGTCAAAAGAAAAAAAATTCTCTTAGCAGAAGATAACCTTGCCGATGTAGAGCTTACTAAAATGGCGCTCAAGGAAATTGGTCTTCCGCTCGATTTGGTCCACTTTTTTGATGGACAAGAATTGGTTAATCATATTCAGGATAATCCTTTGGAAGATATTGCCCTGATTTTGCTTGATCTGAATATGCCTCGTATGGGTGGTGTAGATGTTCTTCGTACCTTTTCTCTAAACGAAGATTTCAAGAAAATCCCAGTGGTGGTTTTTTCTTCTTCTACCCACGAAAATGACGTCAAGACCTGTTACGATTTTGGTGCCAACGCTTACGTTTGTAAGCCTATTGATATTAATGACTTTACAAAAACAATTAATTCTATCACTCAATTTTGGGGAGAAATCAATGTACTGCCTACTTATGCTTAATCTTTCTTAAGAAAGTTGATATTCCTTTTTAATCCCGAAATTTTAGTTCTTTTAACAGCTGACTTTTGAAATACTTTCCGAAATACGCTTTCTGTTATTTCTTCCCAGTCTTCCTTTTTCATTTCTAATAAGTCCGGATGTGGTTCAAATGATGGTTCGTTATGCTTTTTTGCAAACCGATTCCAGGGACATACGTCTTGACAGATATCGCAACCAAACATCCAATTTTCAAATTTATCCTGATAATCCATTGGAAGAGATTCTTTTAGTTCAATGGTAAAGTAAGAAATACATTTACTACCATCCATCACGTAGCCTTCCGGCGAAATCGCCTCGGTAGGACAAGCATCAATACATTTAGTACAACGTCCACAATAGTCTTTAATGGGATGATCATAGATTAATTCCAAATCAATAATTAATTCTGCTAAAAAAAAGTAAGAACCTTGTTTGGGTGTAATTAACAGTGTGTTTTTTCCTATCCAACCCGTACCGCTGCGCTTGGCCCAATCTCTCTCAAGCACCGGAGCCGAGTCCACAAAACAACGACCGTCTACCGGTCCTATTTCGGTGCGAATACCGTCCAATAATTTTCGCAAATTTTCTTTTACAACAAAGTGATAATCTTTTCCATAGGCATATTGAGAAATCTTTGGTGCGGTAGGATCCTTTTGTTTTTCTGGATTATGATAATTGTACAATAAGGAAATCACCGTTTTAGCTCCGGGCACTAACTTACTAGGATCAATTCTTTTTTCAAAATGATTAGCCATATAATGCATCTGACCGTGCTTGCCCTGATTGAGCCAAGCTTCGAGGCGTTGTGCTTCTGGTTCCATTTTTTCAGCCTTAGCAAAACCAATTGTATGGAATCCCAAGTCCATGGCCATTTGGCTAATTAGATTAGTGTATTTCTGTTTTTCAATCACGGACTATTCTACGATTTGTAGCTTTGCAAATTTAAGCATCAAACGTCGTTGCGGTGAATCTATATTTTCGAATAAAATTGTAGCAACTCTATTTTTTTCATTCCCATCTATATTAATCACCTTACCTTTACCGAATTTCATGTGTAATACTTCCATCCCTTCCTCAATGGCAGAACCGGGGCTGGGTTTGAAGTCTTTAGGGTCAATTCTAAATTCGTTGACCCGATTCATTTTGCGTTTTTTAAAATTGCCAACGACACCTGAATTTATTCTTTTGGCAGCAATGGTTGCTCCACCACCTTGTACCCTAGATCCACCTCCGGCGTCGTGTAGATGTGATGGCGCAATTTCTAATAAAAATCGACTTGGTTTATTGTATTTCATTTCTCCAAACTTATAACGACTATTCGCGAAAGTCAGGGTAAGATTAGTTTCTGCTCGAGTTATAGCCACGTAGAATAAGCGGCGTTCTTCATCCATTTGCTCCATATCATCCACTGCCCGGAAAGAGGGAAATAATTTCTCTTCCAATCCTACTACAAAAACAGATTTGAATTCCAATCCTTTAGCAGCGTGTACGGACATCATCGTGATGTAGTCGTCATCTTCGTCCTTCTTATCCGCGTCGGTCAGTAGTGCAATATTTTGGAGATAGGCAGATAAGGTTTTTTCTGAACTACCATCTTCCCGTACTTCGTCATCCTCTACAAAATCCTTAATTCCATCTAACAAACTATTAATATTTTCCATTCGTCCCATTCCTTCAATGGTCGTATCTCTTTTTAGTAAATCCAGTACCCCGCTTTGGCGAGCAATGTAGGAAGCCGCCTCGTGCGCATTGTGCCGCTCCATTCGATCTGCAAATACTTTGATCGTTGATTTAAAGTCTAGCAATCCTGATTTGGCTCTACCTTTAGCTGGAAAGGTTTTGATCGCTTCCCAAATATTCAGATTGATTTCGCTAGCGTGGGCGCTTAATTTAGCGATGGTTGTTTCTCCAATACCTCGTCGTGGGTAATTAACAATTCGTCGAAATGCCTCCTCATCTGCGTGGTTAACGGTTAGGCGGAGGTATGCAATAAAATCTTTAATTTCTTTTCTTTGGTAAAAAGACTGCCCACCAATAATTCGGTATGGTAAATTATAACGACGTAAAAATTCCTCAAAAATTCTTGACTGAGCATTGGTTCGATAAAGGATGGCGATATCGCTATTGCGGAAATGAATTCTATTTTTTTGCTCTACGATTAGATCGGCAACTCTCCGTCCTTCGTCCGTATCAGATACACAACGAACGATTTTTATTTTATCCCCTACGCCTTTGTGCGACCATATTTTTTTAGGGATTTGTTTGGAGTTATTTTGAATAACTTCGTTGGCCGCCTGCACAATATGTTCGGTAGAACGATAATTCTGTTCGAGTTTAAAAGTTTTTAAATCTTTAAAGTCTTTTTCAAAATCTAAAATATTTTCGATCGTCGCTCCCCGAAACGCATAGATACTCTGGGCATCATCACCCACTGCACAGATATTGTTGGGACTATCTTTATAGACAGTTAATTTTTTCAGAATACTATATTGCAAATAGTTGGTATCCTGAAACTCATCTACCATAAGATATTTGAATTTTTGCTGATATTTTTCACAAACGTTGTCTTTGTTTTCGTGTAATAAGACAAACAGTTTATACAGTAAATCATCAAAATCCATCGCATCCGCTCGTTTGCAGCGTGACATATATTTTTTATAAATCTCCAGAAAGTGCGGCATTTTAGAAGCCCGATCCTGGGTAAGAAGTTGTTGATCCCGTTCGTACAATTTAGGGGAAATCAAATTACTTTTTGCCGAAGAAATCCGGGAGCGAACGGTATTTACATTATAATTATCCTTGTTAAGATTAAGTTCTTTGATGATTGATTTAATGACACTTTTACTATCATCAGAATCATAGATGGTAAAATTGGATTTATACCCCAATTTGTCAGCCTCTACTCTGAGAATTCTGGCAAAGATGGAGTGGAAAGTTCCGGCCCAAACGCTTCTAGCTTTCTCACCTACAACAGAGGCGATCCGATTTTTCATTTCTTTGGCCGCCTTATTAGTGAAGGTAAGGGCGAGTATTTCCCAGGGAGCTGTTCCCTGTTCGATCAGATAAGCAATACGGTAAGTTAACACCCTTGTTTTTCCAGAACCAGGACCTGCCACAACCAGAACAGGGCCTTCGGTAGTTGTAACTGCGGCCCGTTGTACGTCATTGAGTTCATTTAAGTAACTCGACGTTATCTGCTCATCTTTATTTTCGATCATTTTGTCAATTAATTTGTGTGTTTGTCTTATCTTTTTCCAACGCTTCCCAATACTCCAGTGCTCGTCGAGTATGCGGGATACAGATAGATCCTCCGACTAAATTTGCAATGGCAAATACTTCAAATGCTTCTTCTTTGGTAACGCCCATTTCAAAACAAGTTCCCAGATGATAGGCGATACAATCATCACAACGTAAGACCATAGAGGCAACTAGCCCTAATAATTCTTTTGTTTTTGAAGACAGGGCACCATCTTGGTAAGCATTAGTGTCCAGATTGAAAAAACGCTTGAGCACTTTGTTATCGCTCGCGAGCAATTTTTCGTTCATTTTTTTTCTGTACGAATTAAATTCTTTTACTTTATTCATTATAAATATTTAAACGGTTCCACGGTTTTTCCATCGCCATAAAGATACTATTAACCTAAATGGTAATAAAATTGCGGCCATGACGCTACCCACTCCAAATAGGATCAACTCATTTCGAATAAAGCTACCAATCTGTTCTTGACTTAGTGCAGAGCCAGAGGATAGAAAAGAATCCATTCCATTTTCGTCGATATAGGTCTGAAAAAAATTAATCCCACTAATCAAATAAGCTATAATAGGAATACTTATTAAGATGATAGCGACTTTTACCAGATGTGCGTTTGCCAAAATCGTAAATCTCAACAGAAAAATATACCGACTAAAGGTTACGAATACAATAATATAGATAATATTCAGCGCTAGAAAAGGATAATTATCCGTATACTTTAAAATTGGATAAATGATCGCCGCCACGAGTAATATCGTAACCAACCACCAGATTAATTCCATTTTGATTGACAAACTTCTTGACTGATCCATACAACATTTTGTTTTGGCAAAGTAAGAATTTTTTT
>CALLPK010000074.1 GCA_938015415.1 uncultured Saprospiraceae bacterium | reverse complement strand
AGGAAGCGGAACGTTCGATGATGCGACGTCTCCCACGGCGATCTATACACCATCGGCCGCGGATGTAAGTGCGGGCAGTGTTTTATTGATTCTAACAACGGATGATCCGGACGGAACGGGCCCTTGCAGTGCTGCGAGTGCCTCGATCACCTTGACGATAAATAGTATTCCGGTTGCAACGGCTTCGAATAGCGGCCCTTACTGTGCAGGTGATCCGATTCAATTAACTGGAGAATTGGTAGCTGGCGCGACGTACGCCTGGAGTGGTCCGGGAGGGTACAGTTCTACTGATCAAAGTCCAACGGATGCGACTATGGCGGGAGATTATGAATTAGCAGTTACCTTAAACGGCTGTATTTCTAATCCTTCGCAGACGGCGGTAATAATAAATTCTTTACCCTCGGCGCCAATGGGAACGAACCCTGCACCGATTTGTATAGACGACGCGGTACCCACCCTAACTGCTAATGGCACGGGAGGCATACTGACCTGGTACGCGAGTGATCCAGGTGCGGGTAATCCGCCTTCAATCGGAACGGGCAGTCCGTTTACACCGACTCAAAATACTTCAACGAGCGGTACGACCACTTATTGGGTAACAGAAACGGTGTCGGGTTGTGAAGGATCGGCTCTGGAGTTAATAATAGAAGTAGAAGATTGTGGTTGTTTATTACCCCCTACGGTAGATGCCGGAATGAATCAGACGATATGTGAAGGAGAAGAAATCTCATTAGCCGGAACCATTGGAGGAAGTGCTTCCACTGCAGTATGGTCTACAACAGGAGCAGGTAGTTTTACAAATTCCAGTGATTTAGTAACGAACTATTTGCCAACGACAGATGACTTCGTAAATGGAAGTGTCAGACTGATACTAACAACGGATGATCCGGATGGAATGGGGCCATGTGTTGAAGTTTCGTCAATGGTTGAAATTTCTTTCTTGACTCCAGTCAATAACATCATAGATGAAGTAATTTGCGAAAACTCAAACATTGTTGTGAATGGTATTACTTATAATAGTATGAACGCTATGGGAACAGAAATCATAGCCGGAGGTGCTATTAATGGTTGTGACAGTATTATTACTATAGATCTTCAATTTACAAACCAAGTTATTTTTAATTTAAACGATACGTTGTGTGCAGATGATTTTGTTTCTGTAAACGGAGTAGTTTATAATTTTACTAATCCGAGTGGTTCCGAATTATTCCCAGGAGGGAGTGTTGGAGGATGTGATAGTTTGGTGAATATTGACCTTTCTTTTTACGAAGATGTTTCCGCTTCTATTAGTCAGGATGCTACGATTTGTCGGGGCGATTCGGTTGAGTTAATAATCAATTTAGAAGGTGGATCCAGTTACAATGTAGAGATTTTTGACGGGAGTGATACGTTTAGTTTTATGGGTATAACAGATGGGTTTGTCGTGAAAGTGGGACCTGCAAATACGACGAACTACACCTTGATCAATGTATCTGCTGATGGGATTCTCTGTGATCCTATTTTACAAAATGCATCCGCGACCGTCACCATAAATAACGTTACCGTGACGGCAGAGGTTAGTTTAGGGGATAATGGTTTTGGTCTTAGCTGCAACGGTGGTTCGGATGGGGTGGCGAGCATAGGTAATATGGAAGGTCAGGCTCCATTTACTTATCTTTGGAGTGAAGGTTCTATAACTGAATCTGTCGAAGGGTTAGGTGCTGGTAATTATATGGTCACGATTACCGATGCATTAGGCTGTAGTGCATCGGATGAGGTAGCGATAACCGAACCGGCACCACTTGCTTCAACCATTAGTACTACCTCCCCGGAGTGCTTTGGCGACGACACCGGGGTGATCTTGATTGATGAAGTTTCCGGAGGTGATGCTCCTTATGTTTATTCCGTAAATGGAAATAGTTTTACAAATAACAATTTCTTTTCTTCCTTGGAGGCTGGCGATTATGAATTAACGATACAGGACATCAATGGCTGTGAGTCAACTGAAATTGTACAAATTACAGAAGCTTCACCCATTGCATTGAATCTTACGGAAAGTCAAACAATCCAGTTGGGCGAAAGTATTGATCTTTTAGCAATTCCTGTTCTATCGGAAGCTATTGATACTTTTTACTGGACCACAAATGATACTTCTCTGAATTGTCTCACCTGCTATTCTGAAACAGTGATGCCATTGGAGACTTCTGTTTATAATGCTACTTTGATTGATGATAATGGCTGTTCCTTCTCTGAGGAGATTTTGATCACGGTAGATAAACAAAGAAATATTTATATACCGACTGCCTTTTCTCCGAATGGAGATGGAAATAATGACGTCTTCAGTATCTATGGAGATATTGATGCCAGGAGCGTGGTGACCTTTAAGGTCTTTAACCGATGGGGTGCACTGGTATACGAGTCAAACAATTTCAGTCCTGACGGCTCTGTCGGATGGAATGGTGAGTTTAAGAACCAGAAAATGAATCCTGGCGTTTACGTCTTTTACGCAGAAATTGACTTTGTTGACGGATTTACTAAAACATACAAAGGAGATATTACCCTCATTCGGTAAAGCTGACGTTGCTTAATAATTGGTTATTTCTTTTATTTTTGATACTTTGTAGCTATGAGTTACAAAGTATCAAATTTTTCATTTTCTTTAGTCTGTATATGATTAAGCCACTTATAAAGTATTTACATTATTATTTTCTTTTTGGATTTTTTTGTTTCCCGATACTGATGAAGGGACAATCTACCACCAAATTTGAACGTATCAACGATAAAGAGGGTGATTTTCAAAGCATCGTTTACACCATCGGACAAGATAGTTTTGGAAATATTTGGGCTGGCACAGAGGAAGGTGTTATTCGTTATAATTCTAAAAGAACTTTTCATTACAATAAATATCGCGGGCTAAGTGGTAATACCTCAAATAGGATATTAACCCTGTTAGTAGATGCACAATCTCAGATCTGGATAGGAACTGATGATGGATTATCTTTATATAATCCTTTGAAAGATAAGTTTGAATATATTGATCCATCCGATTTGAGAGGGCCAGTTACGGTTCAAAAAATTATCAATGGTCAGGATGGTATTCTATGGTTAGGGGCTAGTAATGGACTGTGGAAATTTGACAGGACCATAGAAGGTAAAGATAAATTTCAACATTTTTTACCTGATCTCAGTATCAATTCTCTGCTTCTTGAAGGAAATCGATTATTAGTTGGCTCGACTAAGGGATTGAAGATTTTCCAAACCTCGGCTGGTACCATCCATTCCATTCTGAACAATAAAGAACTCAAAAACAACAACATTACCAGTTTATATAAAGGCCAGAATGTAATTTTAGTTGGTACTGGCGAATCAGGACTGTATAAAGCAAACCCTGATTTTGACCAAATCGAAAAAATCAAACTATTTCCAGGGACCAAAGACTTTCGAATCAATGATATCCTATCCGATGAAAAAAGTAATCTCTACATCGGGACGGATGGAGGAGGATTGTTATACTTGAATAAAGAATTTCAAGTATTGGATGTTTACAAAAATGATGTGGACAATGCTTATTCTATTTCCAGTAATGGCCTTTATGATGTTTTATTAGGGAAGGAAAATATTTTATGGGTAGCAACTTATGGTGGTGGACTTAATAAAATTGAGCTATCTAAAAATAACTTTTCTAACATCGCCCACCAAATGAATGATCTAAACAGTATTGGACATGATTTTACCCGGGCAATTTTAGAGGATAAACAAGGAAGGGTTTGGTTTGGAACCAAAGCCGGAATCAGTATCTGGAATCGACAAGACAATACCTGGGACCATATCCCCAGAATTGGAGAGACTGGTCAGGAAACTGATATCGTGATGGCGCTGGCCGAAGATGGGGATTATATTTGGGCAACCACCTATGGAAGAGGTGCTTTTAAAATCGCTAAATCTAATTATTCCACCATTCAATATAATGATGGAAACGGAGATGTTAAAATTGGATTATCCAAGGTATACGCCGTGATGATTGACCGTCAGAAAAATTGCTGGTTAGGTGGTATTGATGGAAATGTTCAACGTATTGATGCTAATGGACAAGTGACAGCATTTTCTATTAAGAATGTCAGATCAATTTTAGAAAAAGAAGATGGAACGATTCTCCTGGCGGGCCGGAATGGGGTTCACCTGATCAGAAATGAAGTAGTTACTGAAATTGAATCCTTAGAACCCGGAAAAGGTACATTAGATTATACGAGTCTCAACTGTATCTCCGAGGATGCCAAAGGTAACTTGATTATTGGTACGAACGGAGCTGGTCTGATTTTTTACAATGAACAAAATAAAACACCTCATACGCTCCATCGTGGTAATGGAATGCCTTCTGATGTTATTCAGGGAATCTTACAATATGATGAGGAGAATTTATGGATAAGTACTACGCAGGGACTTGCGAATATAACAATCTCCCCGAAGGATACCATTATTAAAATTTTTAATAAATCGGATGGTCTGAATAGTACCGAATTTAATTACGGTAGTTTTTCGAAATTAAAAGATGGGACCTTCTTGTTTGGTGGTGTAAATGGTGTAACTTATTTTGATCCGGCACAAATTACAAGTAAAAAGGAGGTGCCGAAAGTTGTCTTTGAGGAACTTCATCTGTTTAATAAAAAAATACAACCGGACGAGAAGCCGTTGACAGGAAATATCAATTTCGTTGATCGTCTGGAACTTAACCATCAGGAACATTCCCTAAGCATAAAATTCATCGGTATTCTTCAGAGTAATCCGGAAAACGTAAAATATAGTTGGAAAATGGATGGGGTGAGTAATTCCTGGAGTGAACCTACTACGGAAGACCAAATCAACTTTACCAACCTCGCATCGGGCAAATATATTTTCAGCGTCAAAGCGGCTAACAGGGATGGTGTATGGGGTCCCCAACGGCAACTGGCATTTACTATTGCTACGCCCTGGTGGGCGACTACCTGGGCGTATATTTTATATTTTCTCATTGGTTTAGTAATTATTGCCGCTTTATTTTATCTGGGAGGTGTGATTATCAACAAGCAAAATGCGGATGAGCAGATTGCTTTCTTTAATAATATAACTCATGAGCTAAAAACACCTTTGGCAATCTTGTTATCAACCCTTGACTCGTCCGCTCCTTCTGAAAATGGAGCCAACGACCATAACAAAAAGATAAAATCTACCGTCAGCAGACTGAATACCTTATTTGATCAATTACTCAATTTTAGCAAAGTTACTTCCGGAAATTACCAGAAACTTGTTGTTACAAAAATTCCTTTGAAAGCGCATGTCCAACAGACCGTAAATAATTTTTCTCCTTTATTAGGTAAACGAAGCTTAACGATTGAAATTAAAGACGAATGGAGTAAAGAAATATTTTATTATGATAAAGAAGTCTTGGATAAAATCCTGTTCAACCTGATATCTAATGCCGTTAAATACTCGACGGACAATGGTTCTATCAAGGTGACTTTGGTCGATGGTAAAAAAGGGGAACTGAAATTATCCGTCGAGGATGACGGAATAGGAATTCCAAAGGATCAGCAAAAGTTTATTTTAAAACGCTATTATCGAGGTAGAAATGTTATCAACAGTCAGCTGCCAGGCACTGGTCTGGGACTAATGATCGTGAAAAATTTAGTCGAAAGGGATGAAGGCAGCATTTCCTTCAATAGTATTGAAAATGAAGGAACCACCTTCACCGTTATCCTTAAAAATCACGAAAAACAATATCATACTTTTGCGATAAAAGAAGAAGCAACGGCAGGAGTTGCTGATATTCGGGAAAATACCAAAATATCTGAATTTAGTGAGGCTAAAATTTTGGTAGTGGAAGACAACGACGAACTACGACAAATTATCGTAGATAGAATTGGGGTCTTTTTTCAGGTCTTTGAAGCCGAAAATGGGCGTCGTGGTCTGGAGCTGGTCGGAGAAATATTTCCTGATTTGATTCTGACGGATCTGATCATGCCGGAAATGGACGGTCTGGCCATGTGTCAGGTACTCAAAGAGGATATCAATACCAATCATATCCCGGTTTTTATGATGACGGTTTTAAATAATCCAGCCCAGAAAATTGAAAGTATTGAGAGCGGTATTTCAGCTTACATGGAAAAGCCAATTAATTTTGATTTTCTTCTAGCAAAAATGGTCAGTACGCTAAGTTTTCAAAAAAATCTGCGCGAAAAATACTTGCATCAAGTCGAAATTGATGCATCCGAAAAATATCGGAATAAGCGGGATGCTGAATTTATCAATAACCTGGAGAAATTTGTCTTAGAACAAGCCAAAGAAGAAACACTCTCGGTTCACGATCTCTGCAAATTTGTCGGAATGAGCCGAACTGCTTTGTATATGAAGTTAAAAAATCTGATTGATTTGTCTCCCCAGAATTTTATCATCCATACCCGTCTGAAATTTGCCAGACAATTATTAGTAGAATCTGATATCAACGTCAAAGAAGTCGCCTACCGAGCTGGCTTTTCCAATCCAAAGTACTTCAGCACCTCCTTTAAAAAATTATTTGGCGAATCACCAACTTCTTTCCTCAAAGGCCTGCAATCAGGTGATAAATAGCCTTTTTACACGGTTTTTTACCTAAAATTGAACCATTTCCCCTTTATTTGACGATTTCCAAACCTTTTAAGATTATTAGAAGGCGCTATTATTTATAAATATGGCCTTTCTTTGCTATTGCCAGTAGGATATATTGAGGGCGATTGCTAACACAATTAGATTACTTGCCCAACTTCAACCAAATCAAATTTTATTATGAAAATGATGCGCCTAGTCTTGTTTTTTCTTTTCTTGACCTGCCAGTTTATCTCTTTTGGTCAATCCGTAATCACCGGTAATGTAACTGATGAATCTACCGGAGAGGCCTTAATTGGTGCCAATGTTCTTTTAGTCGAAACAGGAACAGGAACGGCTACAGATATAAACGGTAATTTTAAAATAGACCTGCCTCCCAGTGCTAAAAAGTTAAGAATCACCTACACCGGTTATGATGACCAAACGGTATCCATCGGTAATAATACCGTTTTTAATATCAAAATGTCGGCTGGAAAAATTTTGGACGAGGTCGTGGTGATTGGATATGGTACGACTCAGAAGAGCGATATTACCGGTGCGGTGAGTTCGGTGAAGCCAGAAGATCAGGACGTCGTTCAATACGATAATTTTCAGGACTTCTTGCAAGGACGAGCCACTGGGGTTTACGTGCAATCCAACGGAACAGAATTAGGCGCTCCCAATACCATCAGAATACGGGGAACCAATAGCTTACGCGGAGACAACGAACCGCTTTATGTGGTCGATGGTATCATCATCAGTTCTGCCACTGAGGATAATGCTGATCCTTTAGCCGGAGGAAGCTCCTACCTCGCTCCTCAGAGTGGATTAAATGGTATTAATCCCCAGGATATCGAAAGTATAGAAGTTTTAAAGGATGCGTCCGCTACTGCTATATATGGTTCCAGAGGGGCCAATGGCGTGATCATCATTACTACCAAAAAAGGACAATCAGGAAAACCAAAATTCAATTATAAATTAACTACCAGAGTAGGAGAGGCTACCAACCTGATTGACGTCCTGGACGCAGATCAATACGTGGACATGCAAAACGAATGGAACGCCATGAACGAATGGGATCCCGAATTTTATCGTTACAACGACGGATCAATTGCTGCCTTCATTAACAGTGAATCCTTTATGGAAGAGAAATCTGATTCAATTCCACGTCTGGCTCCCGTCAATTGGTACGAAGATATTTTTCAAAAATCAGTTAGCCAAAATCATCGTTTATCCGTATCCGGTGGAAAAGAAGAATCAAATTATTATATCGCCGCAGGCTTTAATGATGCTCGGGGAATCATTCCTGGTACCAAAGCCACACAGGGAGATTTTCTCCTCAAATTCGATCAAAAAATTTCTGATCGCTTAACGGTTAGTCCAAGAATCTCTGGAACTTTTGTTAAAAACCGAGCGAGTAAAGGAACCGAAAATCTGGGAAGTGCTAACACTAGTATTATCCGGCAAGTTATTTTGGCTTCTCCTTTACTGGGCTATTCAGAAAATAATTTAACCGAAGATTTTAATGAGGTTATTGACGGACCTCGTGGATGGTTAGAAGATTACGATGATGATGCTACCGAATTCAGAACATTGGCTTCATTTAAAGTAGATTATAAAATTTCTGATGTCTTTACCTATCGTTTTTTGGCCGGAGGAGATTATAGAAACAAAAAAAGACAAGTTTGGGTGGGTAAAGGGATTGCCAGAGGACGAATTGCCAACGGTGAAGCGGGGATTAGTAACTTAAATCGATTCAGGTATAATATTGATAACACTTTATTATTTGATAAAAAAATTAACCGAAATAATAAAATCAGTGGTACGGTTGGAGTCGTTCTGGACGAAACGCATTCAGAGCAATCTACTTTTTCTGCTTCCAATTTCGCCAACCAGGATCTTCGAGCTGATGGGATAAGTTTTGGACAGGTTTTTCAGCCGTTAAGATACGATCGTTTCCAGGAAACACTTTTATCCTTCCTTGGACGAGTCAATTACTCGCTACAAAACAAATATATTTTTACCGCTTCTTTCCGAAGTGACGGAACCAGTAAATTTGCGGATGGTAACAAATTTTCCTTTTTCCCTTCTGCCGCCTTCGCGTGGAAAATTTCTAAAGAAGAATTCTTCGGAGATGGAAATTTATTCAACGAACTAAAACTTCGGGTAGGATTTGGACGCACCGGTAGTCAGGCGATTAGACCTTATCAGACGATCGGCCGGTATGGACCAACTGGCAACTTACTATCGGATGCAGATGGCAATGGCATAACGGCCATCAGACCATTAAATCTGGCAAACCCTAATCTGATTTGGGAAACAACGGATCAAGTTAATGCTGGAATTGACTTTGGAATACAAGAAGACCGCATTGTCGGAAGTATTGATATCTACTATAAAAAAACACGGGATTTATTACAGGAATTAAACATCGGACCTTCTGCTGGTTTTTCCAGAGTAGTCATCAATCAGGGAAGTTTGATCAATAAAGGAATAGAGTTAGGATTATCTGCTCATATTCTGGAGGGAGATTTTAAGTGGAAAATTTCGGGTAATATTTCATTTAACAGAAATGAAATTAACGAACTGGGTTTACCTCCTGCTCAATTTGGAAATGAAATATACAGTGCTTTTATCGGTCAGCAGATCTCGGGCGGAACCGTTTTTAAAGTACCTGCTAATATCTTTATCGAAGGCCGGCCAACGGGTATTTTCTGGGGCTACCAAACGGATGGAATCATTCAAAACGAGGCCCAATTGGCCAATGCACCCGCCGTTCAGGGTATTGACGCTCAGCTGGGGGATGTTCTTTACGTTGATCTGAATAACGACGGAAATATTACCGATTTAGATCTGACCGTGATCGGCGATCCTAATCCTGATTTTACGTACGGACTGGGTTCAGAATTTAAATATAAAGGTTTTAATCTCAGCTTTTTCTTTAATGGTGTACAAGGAAATGAAATTGCCAATGGTAATTTAGGAAGAGAAGATTATGCTCCGTTATCTAACTCCGCTAGTGCTCGAACTGAAGCTTACCTGGGTGCCTGGAGGGAAGGCAGTACCAATGCGACACACCCCCGGCTGGGATATCCCATACAAGGGGACTTCACCGATCGGATGGTCGAAGATGGTAGTTTCCTGCGCCTGACTTATGTGACTTTTGGATATGATATTCCGGTGACAAAGTTAAAAGGTATTGCTGGAATAAACGTTTTTGTATCCGGGCAAAATCTTTTGTTATTGACAAATTATTCTGGCTTCGATCCGGAGGTGAACAGCTTTTCATTTGATCCTTTAAGACAAGGACTTGACTGGAATTCATTTCCTAATCAAAAGTCAATTTTATTTGGTTTGAATGTTAATTTTTAAAGTACTGCTATAAGCTACCAGACATTTGCGGGTTTGAAGCGGAGGTTGCAAATGGAAGAAATGTTTGGTAGTATAGAACTGCGCTTTGCTCTTTTAGTTTTTAAAATAAAAATCATGAAAATAATTCAATATTTAATTTTAACCTGTTGCGTACTATTGTGTACAAGTTGCAGTGATCTTTTAGATGAGACTCCGGAAACTTTTTACAATCAGGCAGATATTTTTTCCACCGAGGAAGGGGTAGAGACCGCCCTGAACGGACTCTACGATGCGTTGGGTAATGCGAACTATTACGGAACGGCCTGGCATAATTTGATTTTACCCGTTTCCGGAAAATTTTATTCCAGCCAGAAAGCCAACAAGGATGCGGTGGGATTGAATACGACGCCCAGTAATATTTATGTCGGTGATCTTTGGGGCCAGGCTTACACCACTATTAACATTGCAAATATTATTATTGAAAACCTGGAAAATTCAAGCCTTGAATTTGATAATATGGAGTCGGTTTTGGGTCAAGCCTATTTTTTGAGAGGGGTTGCTTATTTTGATTTAGTGCGTTTATTTGGTGGTGTTCCATTGCGAACGGTGCCTTCTGAACTGGAAGATCTCCACGTAGCGAAAAGTTCTAAAGGCGTGATATACGATCAGGTAATTGCAGACTTTGAAATAGCCAAACGGATGTTACCTGATTTCGAAGCACAGCAGTCGGGCCGTCCCGCCCGTTTGACGGCAAACGTTTATCTGGCGAAAGTTTATATGACTTTGGCGGGAGAAGATGGTGGAGATCCTGCGCTCTGGTCCAATGCCTACGACGAAATAATCGAGGTGTATAACAGCAATGTCTACCAGCTGACTCCCACCTTCGCAGAACTGTTCGAACCAGGAAATGAAAATACGGTTGAGTCTGTTTTCGAAATCCAATATGGCCACACGGGAGGAGCTAGAAACTCAGACATCGTTCGTTCTTTTACACCTTCTAATAGTATCTACGCTCCTGCAAATCTTCCCACCTTCGGTCGTATAAGACCAAATAAAGAAACCTACGATGATCATCTGACCAGGTATCCCGAAGATCCTAGAATCACGGCTACATTCATCGCTGATCGGTACGATAAAGCAGATGGTGGGACACAAAAAATATACCCAGAAAAAAATAATGGCAATCAGGGCTTTGCAGTCGTTCGCAAATGGTTTGATCCGAGTTATAATGGAACAACCACGGCTCGTAATATTATTCTGGTAAGATACGCAGATGTATTGTTGATGCTGGCGGAAATAGAAAACGAATTAAACGGGCCGGACAATGCGTACCAATATGTTAATCAGGTTTTACTTCGTGCCAGAGATATCGATGGAGATGGATTGGGTGATGCGCTGCAGCCGGCCGATTGGGCATCTATGTCAAAGGAAGAATTCAGAACAAACATAATGAAAGAGCGACGGTATGAATTATTGTCAGAAGGACAAGAATGGTTCGATACCCGAAGAAGAGGGTATCAATATTTTTTAACCGATGTAGTAGAACCGCATAATAACCATCCGGAAATTGATCCTACGACCGACTTTGTCTATCCTTCGGATGAAAAAAATATGCTGTTACCGATTCCTTTGATAGAAATATCTGGTAATCAATCCGTAAGCGTTGCCGACCAAAACCCAGGTTATTAATCGCTCATTTTAATTGCTAAGCAAAATCTAAAATACAATATTTAAAATGAAATTTTCTAAAATAATTATACCTGTAATTGGTCTTTTGTTGATCGGGTGTTTGTATGCTTTTCAGGATAAATCAGCTCCAAAGCCACTTTATCTTAATCCGGAAGCTCCGGTCGCAGATCGGGTCAAGGATTTACTGGATCGTATGACTTTGTCCGAAAAAGTCGCCCAGATGTGTCAATATGTCGGACTGGAACATATGAAAGCAGCGGAGGGTAATTTGACGGAAGAAGAAATGAAAAAGAGTGATGCGCAGGGTTTCTACGTTGGGTTGTTCAGTAAAGATATTGCCCGGATGACCGAAGAAGGAAAAATTGGTTCTTTTCTGCACGTGGTCACGGCGGAGGAAGCCAACTACTTACAGACCCTCGCACAAAAGTCCAGATTAAAAATTCCTTTATTAATTGGAATAGATGCCATTCACGGAAATGGATTGTTTAGAGGTGCGACTATTTATCCATCACCCATCACAATGGCGGCTACCTGGGATGACCAGCTCTCCTACGATATGGGACGACAGACCGCTTTGGAGATGCGTGCTACCGGTTCGCACTGGGCCTTTACGCCCAATATTGATGTGATGCGGGATCCGCGTTGGGGACGGTGTGGAGAAACGTACGGAGAAGATCCATTTCTGGTAGGGAATATGGGGGTCGCTACTATTAAAGGAATGCAAATGGATGATTTTACGGGCAACGACAAGGTCATTGCTTGTGTCAAACATCTGATCGCTGGAAGTGAATCCTCTAATGGATTAAACTCCGCACCTACCGATGTGTCTTATCGAACCTTAAGAGAAGTTTTTTTACCACCATACAAAAGAGCGATAGAAGAGGCCAACGTTTTTTCTATCATGGCCGCTCACAACGAAGTAAACGGTATTCCTTGTCACATGGATAAACACCTGATGACGGAATTATTGAGGGACGAGTGGGGGTTTGATGGATTTTACGTCAGTGACTGGAATGATGTTTCCAGAATTGCCACCCTCCATAAAGTAGCAGAAGCTTTTGAGGAAGCTTCTTTCCTTTCTGTTGATGCAGGTCTGGATATGCATATGCACGGACCTGAATTTCAGGACCATATCGTCAAATGGGTCGAGAGTGGAAGATTGGATAAAGCCAGGGTAGAGGAGGCTTGTAGTAAAATTTTAGAAGCGAAATTCCGACTTGGACTTTTCGAAAATCCTTTCGTAAAAGTAGCCGATATTCCTAAGGTTGTTTTTACCAGCGAAAATCAGGCAACCGCGCTGGAAGCTGCCAGAAAGTCGATGACCTTATTAAAGAATAATGGAGTCCTGCCATTGGCAAATGGGAATGGAAAAAAGATTTTTATAACGGGACCTAACGCCAATAATCAAACGACACTAGGCGACTGGGCTTCACCCCAACCGGAAGAAAATGTAGTAACCGTTTACGAAGGGATAAAAGAGATCGGAGAAAAGAATGGTTATGCGGTTAGTTATTTTGATAGTGGTCAGCGGTCAAAATTAATGAAGGATGAAGACATCCTGACGGCAGTTTCAAAAGCAAAAGAATCAGACTTGGTCGTACTGGTGGTTGGAGAAAATTCCTTTCGACACGATTGGAAAAACAAAACAACCGGAGAAAATATTGATCGCGCGACGCTTCAATTATCCGGTAAGCAACTTAAGCTAGCCAAAGCCATTGCAGAGATCGGAAAATCTATGATTGTGGTGTATGTCAATGGAAGCCCGATTGCGGAGCCCTGGTTACAAAAAAATGCCAAAGCAATTGTCGAAGCCTGGGAACCAGGAAGTTTTGGTGGACAGGCAGTGGCCGAAGTCATTTTTGGGATAACCAATCCCAGTGGAAAATTACCAATGACTGTTCCAAGAAGCGTTGGACAACTTCAAATGGTTTACAACCACAAACCTTCTACTTACAAACATAAGTACCACACCGAAAAAAAGACGCCGCTTTATCCTTTTGGTTTTGGATTGAGTTACACCACTTATGAATACGGGGCGCCAAAATTAAGCGTTGGTTCAATTGCACAAGGAGAAACTGTTCAGCTTAGTGTTCAGGTGACCAACACGGGCAAACGTAGTGGGGAGGAAATCGTTCAGCTCTACATCAGAGATCAGGTAAGTTCTGTCACCAGACCGGTCAAAGAACTCAAAGGTTATCAGCGAGTATTGCTGCAGCCGGGTGAATCAAAGGAAGTGATTTTTACGATAACTCCCGAACAGCTTGCTTTTTATGATATCCATATGGATTACGTCGTAGAGCCAGGTAAGTTTACGATCCTTACCGGTTCCTCTTCCAGAAATAAAGACTTGCAAAAAACCATACTTTCCGTAAAGGAGAAAATTAATTTCACTACCAAATAAGCAGTTTGATTCAATTGAAATGCGGGTAAAATTTTATTATTAGAATACTAAATCAAATATTATGTCAGCTTTAAATTTTATGATTTACCGGGTGTTTGGCTTATCGGCCCTCTTGTTAATTGGAGTCGTTGCCTGTAGCAATCTTGCTTCTGAAAATTTAGATAGTGGAGGTACAATTAAAGCGCAAAAACCTAATATTCTTTACATCATGGCCGATGATATGACGACCCAAGCCATCAGTGCCTACGGCGGGATTTATAAAGAGATTGCTCCGACGCCAAACATCGACCGTCTCGCTCAGGAAGGAATGTTGTTTCAGAATGTTTTATGTACCAATGCGATTTGTGGTCCCAGCCGGGCTGCTATTTTGACTGGTAATTATAGTAATAAAAATGGATATTATAAAAACGAAAGCGGCGGTCAGTTCGATACCTCAAAATGGACCTTCCCACAGGCTTTTCAAAAAGATAATTATCAAACCAGCCTGTTTGGAAAATGGCATCTGGGATCGGAACCAGTTGGATTCGATGCGTTTAAATTTCATGCCAGTGCCGGCCAGCAGGGTCACTACTGGAATCCTACTTATAATGAGAATGGTACAAAAGTAAAAGAAAAAGGATACGCTACTAACTTAACCACCGATGCGGCACTCACCTGGTTGGAGGAAGGACGAGAAAAGGAAAAGCCTTTTATGATGGTGCTACAATACAAAGCACCGCACCGTCCCTGGGAACCGGACAAAAAGTACGAACAGCTATGGGAAGATATCGAGATGCCATATCCCGCTACTTTTAATGATGATTACGCGGGTCGTGAACTAACGGCTGGTGATACCGAAATGACCATGGATTATTTGAGTAGAAGGGATATGAAATTAACTCGTCCCGAAGAACTCAAAGGAAAAGAAAAACTTAAATGGGATTTCTACGGTGCTAAACGAGATCAAATTGTACAGCCGGATGGTATGACTGCCGAAGAGGGAAAAAAATGGAGATACCAGATTTATATCAAAGATTACCTCGCATGTATCAAATCGGTAGATGATAATATTGGTCGGGTACTGGATTATCTTGACGAAAATGGTTTATCCGAAAATACGATGATCGTGCTGACCTCCGATCAGGGATTTTATTTGGGGGATCATGGCTTCTTTGATAAACGGTTTATTTACGAAGAGTCTTTACGGATGCCTTTTATTGTAAAATATCCAAAGGTGGTTAAGCCTGGTAGCGTGAATGAGGACATTATTACCAATATTGATTTCGCGCCTACTTTATTGGATATAGCGGATATTTCCACGACCTCTTCTATACAAGGTAAAAGTTTCGCCTCTGTTTTGACTGGTAAAACACCTGACAATTGGCGACAATCCATGTATTATCATTACTACGAATTTCCGTTCTGGCACCACGTACAGCCACATTACGGCATCCGCACACAACGATATACGTTAGCGCATTTTTACTACAGCATCGATCAATGGGAATTATATGACCTGGAAAAAGATCCGCAACAAATGACCAATGTCATCAATCACGAAGAATATCAATCCGTTATTCCTCAACTAAAACAAGAACTTAAGACATTGATGAATACCTATGATAATGATCTTTCTTTGGAAAAATTCAGAGAAATTTCTGATAAAGATTTTGGTCATATTGTTAAACATCCGGACGATAAAGAGAACGTAGAGTCTATTGTGAATGATAAAGCTAAATTGGATAAACCTAAAGAATAAAAAACGGAAACTGCTTTAACTTTTGTGTTTGTTCATCGTCTAAGAATCGGGTGTTTTTTAATCAAAATCAAAATCAAAATAATGAGTGCTATTCGATCTGTCATCATATTATTTTTAATTTCTGTGGCAATGGGGGTGAGTTGTCAGTCGGCCGAAAAAACGACCGCTACCCCAATTACAAAGGTTACTGGTAAAGCCCGAAATATTCTTTTTATTGCCGTTGATGATCTTAAACCACTATTAAATAATTATGGTTTTTCGCAGATGCATACGCCTAACTTTGATCGACTGGCCAGCATGGGAATAAGTTTTGAAAACGCTCAGGTCCAATACGCAGTTTGTGGACCTTCCCGTGCCAGTATTATGACGGGAGCTTACCCGGACCGTACCAAAGTCTGGGATCTTCATACCGATTTTAGAAAGTCCGCTCCGGATCTGATGTCCATGCCGGAATATCTGATTACTCAGGGATACGAAACCACCGCGGTAGGAAAGATCTACCACAAAGGATCTACCGCGCCCGGACACGACGGAAAAAGCTGGAGTATCCCCCACGTCCTCCCTGACAACTATGATCCTGCTTATGGAGAGCCTGCCTTTTCTTACTACCAAAATCCGGAAACGAAAGCTCAAATGACAAAGTTGGTGGAAGAAGCCAGAGCCAAGGGGAAAAAAGGAAAACAGCGTGGTTACGTTTTTAAACGACTTAAGCCTAGTACCGAATCGATGAACGTTTCGGATGAAGCTTACCAGGATGGTTTGTATACCCAAGAAGCGATCAAACGGTTGGGGGAATTAAAGGCGGGTAATAAACCATTCCTTCTGGCGCTTGGCTACCAAAAACCGCACCTGCCTTTTATCGCACCAAAAAAATACTGGGACTTATACGACCGGGACAAAATAGACCTATCTGGCTTCCGGGAATTATCCGATGGAACTCCAAAAATTGCTTATCATTCTTTCGGAGAGCTAAGAGCTTTTAGTGATATTGATAACGACCTGAAAGTTGGAGATCAAATATCAGAAGACAAACAACGGGAACTTATTCACGGATACATGGCCTGCGTTTCTTACATTGATGCGCAGATCGGAAAAGTGCTGGATGCCCTGGAAGAAATGGATTTGACTGAAAATACAGTTGTCATGTTGTGGGGTGATCACGGATATCATCTGGGAGATCATTCGCTATGGTGTAAACATTCTAATTTTGAACAGGCTACTCGTATTCCTTTAATGTTTGCCGGACCTGGTATTGCTAAAAATGTCAGGTCGGCGGTTCCGGTTGAACTAGTAGATGTTTTTCCGACTTTATTTGATCTTTGCGGCGTAAAAATTCCTGCTCAGGTTCAGGGTAAATCATTGGTTCCTCTAATGGACGGAAACGATGCTACCGGAATTGCCACAGATTATGCAATCAGTCAGTACCGGAGAAGAAAAGACGTGATGGGGTATTCGATCCGAACGGAGCGGTACCGGTACACCGAATGGCATGAAAACAATTACCGAAGTTTTAAGCCGTACCAGCAGGAAAATATAATGGCAGTAGAATTATATGACTATCAATCTGATCCTCTGGAAACTAGAAATTGGGCCAAGGATAAAGCGTATGCCGAAACCGTTTCTTTAATGAAAGAAAAATTAAAAAAGCATTTGGAAACGGATCGAAAATAGACCAGTCTCTAATCGACTTCTTCTTTTTCTTTACTTACTTAATAGTTCGTTAATTTTTAATTTTGAGATGAGTGAATTATAAATTTAGGTAGTTAGCTAACGGGCAAAAAATACTAATCAATTCTGTAATTAATGATAAATATTAGTTGCTCAAAGAGTTACCGAACCATTGTTTACTGGTATTTAATAAATATAAATGACATATGAAAAAATATTTTTTGCTAATCGCAGTCAGCCTTTTTTTAACGCTCGACGTTGTCGGTAAAAATCCTCCTAATATTCTATACATCTTTACCGATGATTTGGGATACCATGATTTGAGTTTTACGGGTTCGGATATTTATCAGACACCAAATATCGATGGATTAGCTGGAGATGGTTTAAGCTTTGAGCAGGCCTACAGCAATTATCCACGTTGTACGCCTTCCCGTTACGCGATGATTACTGGCACCTATCCTGTCAACGAAGATTATGGTCACCTTGCTGGAATTCCTGAAAAGCAAAATATAATCCGACAATTTGTAGACGCTGGATACACCACTTCTTACGTGGGTAAATGGCATTTAGGCGAAAAAGAAAATGCACCTAAAGGAATTGGTTTTCACCATTCTTTTGCTGCTGGAAAAGCAGGTGGTATTTCTACCCGATTTTATCCTTTTAACACGGACAAAGCGAAGAAAAAAGGGAAAAAAGACAAACTGGTAGAGGACGTAGAAGCGGCAGGTAAAGAAGGAGATTACGTCTCTGACTTATTGACGGATCAAACTATTCAGTTTATTAAAAATAATAAAGAAAATCCCTTTTTTGCCATGCTGGCTTTTTACTCAGTGCATACGCCCCTGGAAGCAAAACCAGCAGATAAAGCACGCAATCTAATAGAAATTGCTGCCTACGATTATGGTAACGGCCCCGAATATATTCCGGCAGGTACCGGTCGTCAGAAAATGCGGCAGGATGATGCGGATTACGCTGGAATGGTAGAGAATGTAGATGAGAACGTAGGCAGATTGTTAAGCCTTTTAAAAGAATTGGGAATTGATAAAAACACTATTGTCGTTTTCTCTTCTGATCACGGCGGATTATCCAACGATGGCGAGAGAGTACGTACCCTGGCTACTTCCAATCTTCCGCTTCGTGCCGGAAAAGGACATTTGTACGAAGGCGGAATTCGGGTTCCATTAATCATGCGCTGGCCTAAAAAAATAAAACCACAAGTTGATAAAGACAATATTGTTTTAGGCATGGATGTATTGCCTACTTTACTCGACATGGCCACCGGACATGAAATAGAAAATATTGACGGAAAAACGTATTGTCCAGTTTTAAAAGAGAAAAAAAGCTGGAAAGAACGCACGGTTTTCTGGCACTCTAATAAAGCCAGACCACACAGTACCGGAGATAGTAAATGCAGTGTTATCCGGTCCGGAGATTACAAGCTTTTACATTTTTATAAGGAGGATCGGATTGAGTTGTATAACCTTAAAACAGATATTGCCGAAGCAAATAATCTCGCAGAATCCAAACCCCAATTGGCAGCTGATTTACTTAGCCAGTTGAAAGATTGGAAAAAAGTATATCTGATTCCTGAAAAAATGGATATGAAAAGGAATGCAAAGGCGGAAAAGAAAAGAGCTAAAAAAAGCAAAAAATAGATAAGGTCTTTTCTTAGTATATTCTGCCAGATTGATCATTCATCCGAAGGAAAAACCCTTTGTGGCTTCGTGTCTTTGTGGCAATACTCCAGCCATTTACTGAGATGTAGAAAATTCTAAAGTTAATATAGCCTGACCGTATGAACCGTTTATTCCTTCCTTTTATTATTTTTTTC
>CALLPK010000073.1 GCA_938015415.1 uncultured Saprospiraceae bacterium | reverse complement strand
TCCCCATTCACCTTCTCCTTTGTCTTCCATGTAATAGATATCTAATCCACCGAGACCAATTTGTCCGTCGGAAGAAAAGTATAATTTACCAGTAGCATCATAGTTTGGAAATACTTCGTTTCCTTCCGTATTAATTCCAGGCCCCAGGTTCAATGGTGGTCCCCAACTACCACTTTCTTTTTCTGATTTATAAAGATCCATTCCACCAAATCCACCAGGCATATCAGAAGAAAAATATAACGTATTATTATCCGGTGTCAACGTAGGATGTGCCACAGAATATTCGTCACTATTAAAAGGCAACCCTTCCAGGTCTCCCCAGTCATTGTCTCCTTTTTTAGGTGCGTGGTATATTTTTAATTTAACGATACCATCATCAGATTTTCCGGGCTTACCCTTTACCTGATTGTTACGCGTATAATAAATCTCAGATTGATCCTGATTAAAAGTTACGGCAGCATCGTGGAATTTTCCGTTAATGTCTTTAGAGAATTTTTTAGGATTACCAAAAGTATATTCTCCGCATTCTTCTTTATCAACGGGCTCTGCTTTGATTTTATATAATTCTAAAAATGGATTTCCCGTCCAGGTATGCGTACGCTTGACCGCTCCTCCCATATCTCTTTCTGAAGCGAAAATAATTTCATCTCCGTAAATAACAGGACTAAAATCATCAACGTTAGAGTTGAAAGGTAGATGTACAATTTCGTAAATCCCCGCATTTTTAGTCATTAACTCATCTTCGTAATCACACGCTTTTACCAGGTACTGTCCCCGTAAATCATCGGGTACTTCTTCGACATACTTTTCGTACCATTCTTTGGCTAAATCACATTTGCCATTACGTTGTAGCATTTGGCCGTAAAATAACTTATGAATAGATTCAGACTCTGGCAGCCGAACAACCTGTCCGTACCAATACTCACCGTCTTCAGAATTACTTACCTTTCGGTAACATTCTGCTAGTAGAATTTTTGCTTCGCTATTATCGTCTTTTTCCAGTACTTGATTAAACAAGGTGATTGCTTGTTGATAATCTAGACCTTCCATGGCTTTGACTGCTCGCTTCATTTTCTGAGCAAACAAACCGGAAGCCGCAAAGGACATCACCAGCATGATTAAAATTAGCTTCTTAAACTTCATTTTTCTTACTTTAAATTAAGGGATTGTGTTTTTTATGGAATTCTATGTTAGATTTTATTTTAGGATAAAGTCTACTAGACTTTATTCTGAAATGTTTTGTGTAGAAACTAAATAGAAATTTTTGATCAGGTTGAAGCCCTTTTTTGAGTGCATAGCCTAGCTATGGACTCAAAAAAAGCTGAAAAGCTGGTCAAAAAGATCATTTAGGAGCATACAAATTATTTTAGAATAAAGTCTACTGTTGTTTAGAAGTATCGAGGCGTTACCACCTGCTTTGTTTTATAGTCAAATTCATATCCGAGCATTACTTCAAAAGAACCACCAGCAACGCTTTGCAATTTGGTCAGCGTATAATCGTACGCTACCCCAATTCGTAATCCGTTCGCCAGATAGTAGGCTGCCCAGACATCCGCAGAGTCAAAGGAACTTTGGTCTCCTACAATTCCTTCAATGGCAGAACGGAAGGAAACGCCAACCCATAATGCTTGCTGGAACATCAGCGACAAATCAATATCAAACTCCGTGGGAGCGCCAAAACCCTGGAACGCTTCATCCTTGCTAAAGCTGCTTAATAAGCCTACGTTCTTTACCAAAATAGATGGCTTGAAAATCAAGGCATCCCCTTTTATTGGGAAGGCCGCTCCAGCAGAAAAATAATAATGCCGTTGTTGTCTTGCCCAGATATTGGTATTAATATCATTATCCCGAAGATCGTATTCGATCAATTGAGGACTCGCAAATCCTACATAAAATTTCGGCGTATAGTAATAAATACCGGCACCAAAATTAGGTAGCAATTTTGACGGCGTCATTTCTTCAAATGCTTCGTCACCACCGCCTTGCTCCAGAGTTAGCTTATTGAAATCAGCTCGCCAGTGCATAACACCACCCTGCAAACCAATCGAAAGCTTTCCTTTTCCCATTGGAATACGGTAAGCATAACTGAGGTTGGCGCGAATAGAATTAGTCGGACCGATCTCATCATTTACCAAACTAAGACCTACCCCAACTCGCTCGTTGGGCATGGGTGTATGGATAATGAGCGATTGCGTTTGTGGCGCGCCCTCAATTCCCCACCATTGCGTTCGGTGGATTAGATTCATCGCGAGGTGATCCTTTGATCCGGCATAAGCGGGATTGAAAGTCAGACTGTTGAACATGTACTTAGTAAACATGGCATCCTGCTGTGCAAACAGGTTAGTCCCTCCGACGAATAATAGCACGATAAATAAGTAGATTTTTCTCATAATCCATGGTAGATTTTAGAAGTTCAGTTTGTGTAAGACTCCGGTGTTTTCTCAATTAGTAAATAATATTTATAAGATGCTAAAATCAAAAATGATGCTAGCTTTTTTTTTCTTTTTTGTGACTGGCTATTTGCCTAGCGGTGCATCTGCACAAATCCAGAAATTCGTTCGCCGTCCCCTCTTTCCAATAGGTAGAAATAAGTACCATCTGGTAGCGTTAATCCTTCCCAGGTTCCGGCCCAGTCGTTTTGATAATCAGTCGTTTCCAATACCAGATTTCCCCAGCGATTGTAAACGTATAGGATGTGATCCGGAAAATTTTCCAAGCCATTGATCCGGAAAAAATCGTTCACACCATCATTATTAGGTGAAAACCCGTTAAAAACAAATAATTCTCCTGGTTGTCCCTGCTCACATTCAATAAATACCGTCACCGTAGTCGTATCGGAACCAAATTCATTAGCTACTACATAGGTAAATTGGTCAAAACCACAACTATCCGTGGCCGGTATATAAGTTATAATACAATCTTCTACATCTCTGAAAGCAATACCCTGATTTGGACCTGCACCGCCGCTCGTAGCGGGAAGTACAAAGAAATTATCTATGGTTCCAGGGATCGTATCGTTATCACAGACATTAAGCTGTAAGGTACTATTAACCAGTACCGTATCTGAGTCGGGGCTTAGGATCGGAGGTGAATTAATCGGTAAATCGGTAACATTAAATATAAAGGTGGTGGTGTCACAGGTCATGAATTCATCACAAACTGCTACACATAGTGTGTCGCTTAGATCGGCATTGGTTGCAGTAACCTCTATACACAAAGATAAGGGATTTGCAACATAATCAACAGCCTGCCCCGCAAAATTATTGCAAACAAAGATGCTATCCATGATCATTCCCCCTAATTGTGTAGTATCCAGACAATAAGTTACCGTATTCCCAAGGCGGATATCGTCTTCAATTAACGCTGAAATAGGATTTAAAACGTCCACTACGTAGTAGATCGTATCCACATTACCGAGGTCATCCGTAAATTGTAAACAAGCGGTATCTTGCCCTGGCACGAGACCAGCAATATTTAAACAATAATTAAAAGTATCTAAGGTAAAATCGACCGCATCAGGGATATCCGCACAGAAGTTTTGAATATTGACCACTGGTCCACTTAGGTTATCTAAGGAAAAGTTACAAACAGTATTTTCCTGATTAATAAAGATCGTATCATTGACTAGTCCTGGTCCATCTCTTAAGGTTTGTACATAAACGTAATTAGTGTCACATAACAGCATAGCATCACAGATGACCACACAGAAGGTATCTACCCCTCCAGCCACTAATCCGGTGTAGTTCAGACAAAGACTGGCACTATCCAGCGTGAAATCTACAAAATCTTCGTCAGGATCACAGATGGTAAAAAAGGTATCTACGCCCATTAAACGGGTCGTATCGAGACAAAATATGTCACTCATACCTTCTACGATCGTGAGGTTGGTTTCAAAAACCCGACTTGGGTTAGGATCCTGGACATCGATAATAAAGGTAGTCGTATCACATAATCCCCGTCCGTCGCAAACCACGAAACAGGCAGAATCAATTCCTGGGGTCAAGGTGGTAAACTCCACACAGGAATTACCATTCACCAGATTGAATTGAACATTGCCATCACTGGCTTCCGGACATTCGTTGGTAATCGAAGTAAAAGGTAATAATAGTTCGGCAAAATTAAGGCAGATCGTATCGGTCACACCAGGAAATAAAGTATCAATCCGAATCGTCTCTGGTTGGATACAAGCTACTGCTACCCGGAAAGAATCCACACAAACTGGTGCAGGACCAGTAGTACTTAACGTTACCTTGGTCATGCCATTTTCAAAAAATAACTGACTACCATTTATACTTAATTGTTCATTTTTAGTAAGAATCGGTGTAACGCCAAGTTGAGCAACAAAAATTGCGAGGTCAGAATAGGTATTATCATTATTACCTCCTCTTATTCTTAATGTTACTGAATCATTCACCCAATTCCCGATTGGATCCCAGGTATTAAGAGAGTCTACTAAATCTGGAATAGTCAGAAAATCTCCGGTGAAAGCGATTCCGTTTACTTCCCAGTTTTCTACGCGATATGGTCCTGAAATAGGTGTACCGTCATCAGCTTCCACCACTTGACGGTAATTATAGGATAAAATCGTATCCAGATTACAGGCATTGATACCATTCTGGTAAAAACTAGTGTCGTTGATAATGATTTGATAATCAAAAATATCGTTGATCGGAATATCCAGACAAAGGGCGGCAGGCGCACCACAGTTGGAGGTTTGTAAATAAACCGTATCCGGTAAATCTACGATCGTATCATTAAACATTAAATCAGCTGGAACAGGGGTCAACGGCTCGTTGTTTGTCATCCCGTGAGCGGAAGTGACATTAAGAGAGGTAACGATTAGTAACAGCAAAAAAAGAAGTAATTCTTTTTTCATGGTGTCAATATTTTTTTAGCCTAAAAGGTTCTTCCCTCTAGGCGAATTATATACTGTGAATAAGGTAATAGGTGCGGAAATTAAATCTATAAGAGAAGTCTTCAAAATGAAGTTAGAATCTCAAATAATATGTTCGTTTTTAGGAAATATAAACTTATCACGGAAAGTTCGAAAACCGTGCCAAATACTTTAAATATTTAGCATATGTATTTACTAACTGGCTTAGTATCAGTGTATTTACACTTTTATAATTTTAATTAAAAACTATATTAAATAAACAATGATGTAATCGACAATTGGAATGCACTTTACACCTTATACAATTTATATATATCTTAATTATAGTACCTTTGCAAAAATCCGAAATTTAAACACATTTTTTTCTTAATAAATCATTAAAAACTACAATGTAATGTGAAAATTTTGCAGAAGCGCCAGGGTCAGGCGGCTTGGGATCATAAAAATACTTAAAATAATAGATCAAGGATGATCATACTTCCCAAAATTACACTGGCAACTCCATTAGTTGTAAAAAAGGCGAGATTAATTTTGCTCAAATCGTGGGGCTTAACCAACGTATGTTGGTAGAATAGTAATCCTAAAAATATAAGGGTCGCTACACCAGATAACCAGCCCGCCGTTGGATAACTGATCAGCAATACATAACCAGCACTGGCCATCGCGATGGCACACCCTACGTGCAGCGCAGTAGATAGACGCAAAGCGTTTTGCCCCCCCAGAACAACGGGAACAGAAGATAGCTTGTGTTTTCGGTCAAATTCTTCATCCTGTAAGGCATAAATAATATCAAAACCGGATACCCAAAACAGCACGGAAAGACCGTATAACAGGGGCAATAGATCAAAGTTTCCGCCAGCCGCCAAATAAGCTCCAATAGGTGCGAGGGCAAGCCCCAGACCCAACACAAAATGACAAAGAAAAGTAAAACGCTTGGTATAGCTGTAACCAAGAATAACCAGAAGTGCTACGGGAGATAAATAAAAGCAAATCGGATTGATTAACCAGGTTATCGATACAAATAGTACCGCATTGAGCGCCACAAAGGAAAGGGCCGCAGTGGGTGAAATGACACCAGCTGGAATCTCACGAACTACCGTACGCGGGTTTTTACCATCAATATCCCGATCTAAGTATCGATTAAAAGCCATCGCTGCATTGCGGGCAAAAACCATACACAACAAAACATAAAAGAAAATAATCCACGGTATTTGCACGTCCAACCGATAAATGGCCAGGAAAAAACCCAGAAGCGCAAAAGGCAACGCAAAAATAGTATGACTGAATTTAACTAACGACAGATATTGTTTCATACACCATGCTTATTGAAACCAATTAAAGGAAACCTATCTATATAAAAAAAACCACCAGATTAAGTTTAGAATCTGGTGGTCTTTTTTGAAATCTTAAGGTAAAGATTTCTAATTGAAACAAATTACTTACTTGTTAGTTGCAGCAGCCTCTGTTTCAGGTGCGTTAACTTCTCCTTTGATCGTCAGGAAAGTCTGAGCTGGATCAGTGTTAGCTGTAATGGTCACTTTCTTGCTCTGCTTGTTTTTCTTACCCTTAGAATCAAACTGTACCTGAATCTCACCACTTCCACCTACTGGAATTGGCTCTTTTGGCCAGCTTGGAACAGTACATCCACAGCTACCCTTAGCGTTGCTGATGATTAATGGCTCGTTACCAGTATTGGCAAACTTGTAAACGTGGGTTACTTTTTCTCCCTGATCAACGGTACCGAAGTCGAATTCAGTTTCTTCAAACTTAAGCGTAGTCGTTGGACCAGCAGGAACTGCAGGAGTAGCAACGGCATCTTTGGCAGCCTGTGTCATATCAGCAGCAGTATTACTTACTGTATTAGCGGCAGCAGCCACTTTATCTTGCGCAGCATCACTTGCAGAAGTACCATCGCTGGCACAAGCAGTAAATAAAGCAACAGATACTAAACATGCGAATAACGCAGAAAAGCTAAAACGAATCTTTGAAATGTTCATTTTTAAATTTTTTAATGATTAAAATTTCATAAAACCAAATGGTCATTATGTATTACGATGACAAAGGTAACAGTTGTTCCTCCTTTCTGTTGTTAATGGGCGTCGAACATTTGTTAACGACTTGTTAACGATGATAAGTATTTATAATATGAACGAATGATCCCGAAGGGTACTGCATGACAATGCAGTAAATGAGTGAACCGCGTAAGCGGACGGGATAGCCCATGACAATATGCTAAAATGAGGAAACCGCAAGATCAACTAAGGAAATCCATAAACGAAGCAAACTAAAGCGGATATACTACCTAAATCAAGAACTTAGTCCTAGTCATTACTACTCCAGTTTTTAAAGGCTTCTATGAAAATTAGGCTACTTCATGCCCTCTGGCTGCTTCCCAAAGCGCAAACCAGTCCTCTCGCTCTAGCATAATTTCGGAAGCACGCATCGCCGCTGCCATCCGATTAATTTGAGTGGTCCCGATAATAGGTAATATTCTGGCCGGATGAACGAGCAACCAGGCAGTCAGTAACTCTTCATAACTAGCGCGATACTTCTTTTTAAGTTTAGCACACACTTTTTTGATCCGTTGCACGGGTTCGGTGGCTTCTTGTGAAAAGAAAAGACCCTTTGCCATCGTACTATAAGCCATTGGCGCAATTTCGTGGTGCATACACTGATCTATGGTCCCGTCAAGCAAAAACTCGTCGTGCAACAAGGACACTTCTATTTGGTTGGTGACCAACGGAATGTATTGATTTAATAAAGTAAACTGAGAAGGACTGAAGTTAGAAACCCCAAAATTCAGCACTTTACCCGATTGTTTTAGTTGGTTAAATGCTTCCGCAATCTCGTAAGGATGCATCAAAGGACTCGGTCGGTGAATTAAAAGCAGATCCAGATAATCCGTTTTAAGGTTTTTCAAAGAATTCTCGGTAGAATGAAGGATATGCGCTTTGCTGGTATCGTAGGATTTTAATTTATAATCAGGCCGGTTGGGCGTAATCAGTTTAATTCCACATTTAGAGATGAGTTCCATCTGCTGACGCAATGAAGATTTGCCTCTAGTGGCTCTTCCAAAGAGGGCTTCAGTGGTGTAATGGCCATAAATATCGGCGTGATCAAAGGTAGATACCCCAAGATCCAGGCATTCGCCAATGTAGCTGGCAGCTTTCTTAGCTGATAAATTTTTACCCCAAACACCCCAAGTCATCACTCCCGCAATGATTCGGGAAAATTCGGGCCCGTTTTGGGCCAATTGTATTTTATGCATATTTCTATCGGGTTTCTCCCATGGGAGGCTTTTTGGTAACGATCATTTTGGCGATGTAAGTTTGTTTATCTTCCAAAACCTCCGTTGGATATGGCGTTAAACTCATTAGGGTTAAGGTATAATTTAAAACACTTTTAGCTTCACCACATTCGGGTTTATCCATACATAAACCCTTTGCTTTCAAAACAAGATTTTCACTTTGGTTGCCTACTTTGACTACTAAAGAAATTATTCCTTCCCCCGCCTGAATACAATTTACCCCCTCCGGACAGCGGCTTTCGGTCAGTTTTTCGAAACTGATCTCCATTTGCTCATCAGGTAATCCCATCGTAGTACCGTACCGCAAATCAAAGGTTTGATTGAGCTCCGACTGATATGGAAGTAGTTTAGTGGTTACCGAGTTACAACCTACCCAAGTTAACAGAATTGCAAAGGTAGTTAGCTTAAATAATAACTTAAATGAAATTATCATATCAAATTGATTTACAGGTATCTCTGAAAATTTAGTTATAAATAGAAAATATTGGCGGAAATTTTAGGTAAAATCTCCTTTTTGGGTTGAAAATACAAACTTCTACTGGTTAATTTGTAATTTTGGTAGGAGTAAACATCAACAACTACTATGAAAGATCGACCATCCATCGAGCAAATATCCAATGAGGTATATTTGCAACTACACAAAACTGCTTACTATAATGGCTTTTCCGAACCAGGAATAGACCTTTGCAAAATATCCCGGCAGGAAGAAAAATTTGCTACTACTCTGCTATCCCGTATCTCCGAAAGTGAATCTACGGAACTTTCTTTCATTGCGAAAGACGATTCTATAAAATCACTGGCAAACCTATTCTATACTGCTTACCGGCAATCAGGACAAACAGCGTATCAGGAGGTAGGTATTGGGTTTCCCATGTTTTATATAAAAACAGACGAAGAAGATACTCGTCCTTATCTCGCAGCCCCCCTCTTCGTTTGGCGTGTTGATTATCGACCCGACTACGCGGACAAATGGCATCTAACGATCAAACGAAATGATGTTTTACCCAATAAGTTATTACTGGCTTTCTTCGAAGAAGAATATAATATCAACCTCACCCAAAAATTTAATGCCTGTCTGGAAACTAAAGGTGATCTCGGAGAAGCGATTTATCATCTTTGTTACGAACTAATTGTCCAATTGGATTTGACAGATGAACGATCCACAACCTCCGTATTGCCAAGTCCAACTAAGATAAAAAATACCAAAGGCAGCATTCACTGGTCGGGCGTGTTGAATCTCTTTGGAATTCAGCAAACACAGTTACTTAACCATACTAAAGACCTGAAAAATATAAACTGGCAATCCGTTGATACCCCTGCCTGGTCCCATTCCTACGGTGCATTTCCCACCGATCCTATGCAGGAACTAGTCATGCAATATTTTCAAACACATAATTTAATCGTGGACGGGGAACCTGGTTCAGGTGTTCTTCAGACCGCCGCTAATATTGCAATCAACTGCCTTTCTAATCAAAAAAACTTGTTGATTGTCAGTCAAAATCCGGAATCTCTCAGCGTGCTTCGCAGACACCTGGCGTCAAAGTCTTTAGATCCATATGGTCTTAGTTTGTTCCCTCACCAAACCAACCAGAAAAAAATACCTGTTGAAGAGCTTCCCAAGCATGATCGGGAACAGTATAACTTAAATCTACAAAAAGCGCTTCGTAACCAAAGCGCACTTGCTCATCAGTATGATACGATTACCCAGCCCATCTTCGGAAACCATACCTGGACCGATGTGGTCGGTTTATTTTTGGCAGCCAATGGAAAGGAGCCCAGTGCATTACTCAATAGTCACTTAAATTTTAATGATTATAAATGGTCTTATAATGTTTTTAGTTCTTTCTCAGAAAAAGTAGCACAGGGCGTAGGGTTGTTCCAGAACATTGGAACAACCAATCATCCGCTCAGCAAGTTAAACAGTATCTTGTTTTTAGAATATAATCCGGAACAGAGTCTCCATAGAATTGAACAATCTGTTGGTCAGCTAAAGGAGCAAGCACACCTCTTGCAACAAAAGTACATCAATAAATTGCATACTTATACCGTCAAATTAACTCATTTTTATAATGATGGTCTAAAAGAATTTCAAAAGAAAAGTGATGGTTTATTAGAATTAATTGGTGATTTAGATAGTGAACACGGCCGCAAAGGAACCAAGACTGGTCTACTTTCAACCGGAAAACTTAAACTGACCGGTATCTTTTCTAGTAGCGCTAAAGATATTCTAGAAAGGCAAAAAAGAGTGAAAGCAGATTATCAATTTATGAGAACTAAATTTGCAGAAAATAATTTTTTCGATTATTCTTTCCCTGCTTACACCGGTCAGGAAAAAATACCGGAAATCCAGGCCTCGGTCCAAACTTTCAGAACAGCTTTACAGGAATTTCAACAGACCGTTCCACAGCTCATTCAAAATAACCTGGATACCCTTAGTGGTACCCGACAGGTCGAAGAAATGGGCTATGAATCCACGGTGAGAATGCTGGAAAATGAATTACGAGAATTTCTTAGGTCAGTCAATCAAACCCGTTTATTTGAGGAAGAAATCACGGCTACTGCTCACCCGACCCGTGATCAACAAAACCAACTCGAACAAATTATTAATCAACTGGATTCAATCGGTTTTAATCTACGAGATTTTGACCATTTCCATATCTGGCAAAAGTACTGGTTACAGCTTTCTCCGTCCGAACAAAAAGTCGTGTTGGCCCTCACCAGAGTAAAGCCCAATGATTGGGTAGCAGCTTTTCAGAGCTGGTATTTGCAGCAGTTTTTATCCCAGTATCACCACGAGGGTATTCCCGAGGATGATCAGCATTACCAGCGTTTTTGGGGGGCACTCGATGGCTTGAGCACTCAAATTCCGCCCCAGATCACTGCTCGACAAAATAGACAACAGACCCGATCTCCTCGGTTAAATACGGATCTCTTTACCAATGCCAACCAGGAATTTTCGGCCATTCAATTTTTACAAAAAAACACAACTGAGGTCAAAGATCTTATTAAGCATCACCCAATCTTTTTGACCACTCCAGAATTAGCCATGGAATGGATTGATCCGGATCAGAACCTATTTGATACAATTATAATTTTAGCAGCTAATGAGCTGAATTTTAGTGGTCATTTTCCGTTGTTAAAAATGGCACCACGGGTAGTAGGTTTCACGAGTAGTCGCAGTGGTCCGCAAACAACTGAGTACACTTTATTAGATAATTTAATCGATCAAGATACGCAAGAGATAGATTTATTATATCACCACCGTCCCGGTCCAGCAGCAATTACAGATCTTTATTATCAAAAATTTAAGTCTGTAAATGATTTACATTTTTATAATAAAACAAAAGATAAAAATGCCATCATAAATATTCCATTAGATCTTTCTTACCGCTCAGATCAAAGTATAAAAACACACTATGCGGAGGTGTTGGAAAATATTTTAAAAGAAATAGAACCAGTTAGCAAAGACTACCGATATCCTAATTTGCGCGTGGTTGTAGAAGACGAGGATTTAAGAAATTTTCTTTTTTATCGTCTTTATCATAAACGCGTGGGACATACGCCAATGGCTGGTCAGTTACAAAAACTATTTCCGAATGGAATAAAGATTTATCCCGCCGAAAATCCGGAAGGCGGAATAACGGATTATTTACTTTACATTCAAAGTCCAGCATCCGCACAAAATAATATTCGTACCCTTCAGAATCACCTGGCTCGTGTTAGGCAAAAAATCTTCTTTATCCATTCCGATAAAGTAGCTTCATACGGTAAATTTGATAAGAATCAAGCTACCGTGAAGAAGCGATATCGACGCAATACCCAATGTGATTATTTTATTGATGAAGTGGTAGAAAGTCTTTCTAATCATATTCATCCTGCTCAATTAATCAAACACGCTTGGATCAACGAATTGTATGTTCCACTATTAATAAAGCCCAACGATGCCGATGCACCGCCTATAGCCGTCATTATAGATGGGATTGGTGATCGTCGGGGTGCGCTCGCCCTCGACTGGGAGCGAAAATACCGAGCGTTACTAACCTTTTATGGCTTAGAATATGTGTATGTTTGGTCCGCAGATTGGTGGAAAAATGAAAGTGAAGCCATTGCAACATTAGTTAACAAAATAGAAGAACGGACGGCGCAATATGTGGGATAAACCAAAGCAGTATTATTGGTGGCGTAAGATAGCCTGGGCAACTGGAATCATCTTTGGCCTTTCGATTTTTCGGATTCTATTCACCATGGATTATTCAGAACCTTTCGGTTACTGGATTATGCTCCATAAGTTGGGAGAAGTGCTTTTAGTGGTTCCTTTTTGGAGAGCGGGCATGCTTTCTACCTATCAGGGAAGTCGCCGGGTAAGTACCTTTTTACGCCGCTGGCAATATGTGATGCTGGTGGGAGGAATCATGAATCTGCTCGCTGGTCAGGGACTGGCGGGAGAAGTCTGGTGGGACTGGTTTTGTAACTGGATTTTTATTGGAGGAGTACTCGCACAACCACTGGGAGAATGGTTATTTGTAAAAAAGCGTCGTTTATAAGTTATCCTAATCTGCTAATTCTATTATTATAGCAAAATCTCTTTTTTAAGCATTCCTTTAAAAGAACGTAATTCGATAAGGTATTTTCCGGACTTAAACTCACTGAAATCCAGTTCAAAAATAGTATTTACTGGTAAATCCAAAACATCTTCCCGAATTACCACGCTACCATTCTGATCCTTAACTACAATCTCGCTCAGGTTAAAGCTTAATTTTTCAAAATCAATGTAGTACGTTTTATTTTCATCATCAGAATAAAACGACCAATCACTTTCTGATTCGTTTAAAGTGATAAAGTCCATCTCTATCTTATCGATAGAAGCCAAAGATTGTGCGGAAAGAGTAAAGGAAACGAAAACAAACAATAATAAGGCGAGAAGTTTAATTGAATTATACATCGTTTTAAGCTAAGTTAGTTGTTCAGAATAAATATTTGTTTGAAAGGCGATACAAAGATAAAAATAAATTTAGGAAATATAAACCCAAAACTCGTGCAAAGTTTAGATAATTATGCTCAGAAAGAGGGAATCAAAACAAAACTACAGTAATTAGACTATTTCAATAAAAGAATGTCAGAAAATAATGAGAAATACAGAATTTTGTTCGGCATAGAAAAAATTATAATTTGTAATTTTTTTCAGATTGAGCAAATAACCGACATTTAAATATCAAATCGCCCGAGTAGAACGGAATTTACCGGTAATTATTGTACCAGTTACTAAATAACCCGTAAATTATTCTGCTATTCTCTAAATAGCTTAACTTCGCCACCTTAATCATAGAAAATTAATATTCATGAAAAAGCTTTTTTACCTTTCCTTCTTTCTCTATTTTTCAAAAACGCTGAAAGCACAAGATTTAAGCATGGAAGACTTGTCCGCTTTACCCTATATGTCAATTGAACATACGCCGGAAGACTATAGCGGTAATTCAGTCTTGATGAGAATGATTGACGGATTAGGATATCGTTATTACTGGGGAACAGAAGGTCTGCGTACCGAAGACTTGGCCTACGAACCTGGCAATGACGGCGCTAGCTGTGAAGCATTGATCAAACATCTTTACGGACTCTCGGAAGTTATCTATAATACGGTAGCACAAATTCCTACCGAACGTGGTGCTGATACGCCCGAATTTACCTTCAAAGAGTACCGAACAAAAACCCTGCACAATATTAAGTCCGCCAGCGAAATATTACGGACTAAAAAAGATTTGAATTTAGAAAATTGTCAAATAGCATTTAAAAGAGGAGAAAAAGTAAGCGCTTCCCCTTTTTGGAACTTACTGAACGGACCACTGGCCGATGCTATTTATCATACAGGACAAATTGTCTCTTACCGCCGCACTGCCGGAAATCCGATCAATCCGCTCGTCAACGTATTTTCGGGTAAAAACAAAAGTCCCAAAAAATAATATCAAAATTCCAAGAGTGGATTGAAGGTACTGGCTATCTATCATCGCCCCACTCTATCCCAATTCCTAGAAGCACCCCACCTGCGTAGGCAATTAAATCGCTCCACAAAAACGAGTGACCTAAAATAAGCGCTCCCATCTTGGTTTCCCGCAGCAGGACGATCCAATCTGCCTGATAAAGCTGACTTAACTCAATTAGGCAACACAAAATAAAGGCTGCCAGTCCTACCCCGGATTTACTGCGATCTGGATACAAAAACCCAATAATAAAAAAGATAAGCAATCCATAAAAAAGATCTCCCACCCACATAAAATTTGGGTAAGGCAGATACTTTGTACGAGAAAACAGTCCTATGATGATCGTAAAAAAAATCAGCCCAAGGTAGTGTAGACGATTGCGAGGAGATATTTGTACATCAGAGTTAGTCATTAGGCAGGTTTACGATTCCGAATAAATTCCCATAATACGACACCAATAGAAACAGAAATATTGAGTGAATGTTTGGTGCCAAACTGTGGAATTTCGATACACTCATCTACCAGGTCCATTATCGGCTGGGCCACGCCCGTTACCTCATTCCCAAAAATTAAAGCATATTTATTTCCCTTCGGAAAGGGAAAATTTTCCAGCGTTTTGCTTTCGGCGGCCTGCTCCACTGCGATGATCTGATATCCCTCTTTTCTTAACTGCTTAATCGCTGAAACATTATCTTCGTAATATTCCCAATTCACCGATTCAGTTGCACCAATAGCCGTTTTAAGAATCTCTCGGTGTGGTGGCTGAGCGGAAATCCCACAAAGCACCACTTTTTCTACTGCAAACGCATCTCCAGTCCGGAAAGCTGATCCCACATTTAGGGCAGAACGAATATTATCCAGGACCAACACCACAGGCGATTTTTTCATGGCCTGAAAATCCGTTACGGAGATCCGGTTAAGTTCTTTTAACGTTAATTTTTTCATAAGCACTTTAAAAAACTTCCAAACTAATCAACTTTCCACCACTGCATCTTCCACATTTTTATTGCGGTATTTTTTTTGCATAGCCGCTTTTACAAAAGCTACAAAAAGCGGGTGTGGATTTTCCACGGTACTTTTTAATTCAGGGTGAAATTGCACTCCTACAAACCAGGGGTGATTTTGCATTTCAACAATTTCTACCAGATTAGTTTCAGGATTAGAGCCGGTAGGTTGTAAATCCGACGCTTCAAATTGCTTACGATATTTTTCATTAAATTCGTAGCGATGACGATGTCGCTCACTGATGTTGGTCCGACCATAAGCAGTATGTGCCAGACTATCCGGTTTGATCGTACAATCGTAAGCACCCAACCTCATAGTTCCTCCCTTCTGAGTCAAATCCTTTTGATTCTCCATCAAGTCAATCACCGGATTTTTACTAGCAGGATCTACCTCCGAAGAAGAAGCCTCCGATAATTTTAAAACGTTCTTGGCATATTCTACTACGGCACACTGCATTCCCAGACAAATACCAAAAAAGGGAATTTTATTTTCTCGCACATAGCGAATCGCTTCCAGTTTCCCTTCAATTCCTCGCTCCCCAAATCCAGGGGCTACTAACACTCCATCCATCTCTTTTAGCTTCGCTGCTACCTCTTTTTCACCTCCTTCCAGGTTCTCGGAATGAATAGGTTCCACAACCACCTTACATTCGTTGATCGCACCAGCGTGAATAAAAGCTTCGTAGATGGATTTATAAGCATCCTGTAATTCATTATATTTTCCGACCAAACCAATACGAACTTCGTGTAATGGATTTTTTAGTTTACCTAAAAATGCTTTCCATTTTCTGAGGTCCGGCTCATTTCGGTCTTTTAAGCGCAATTTAACCATCACGGTGGTATCCAACGATTCTTTTAGCATCATCAACGGCACATCATAAATCGTTTCGGCATCTCTGGATTCAATGACCGATCCGATATCTACATTGCAAAAAAGTGCTAACTTCCGGCGTATTTCGTTAGAGATCGCATATTCGGTTCTACAAACCAAAATATCTGCCTGAATCCCATTTTTTTGCAGCTCTTTGACGGAATGCTGGGTAGGTTTCGTCTTTAACTCACCAGCCGCTTTTAGATAAGGTATTAACGTAAGGTGGATTACTACGCAATTATCCCGTCCCAAATCCCACCGTAATTGCCGCACAGCTTCCAGATATGGTAGCGATTCGATATCTCCAACGGTTCCGCCCAATTCGGTGATGACAATGTCATAATCGTTATTCGCTCCCAGAAGAAGCATCCGTCGTTTAATTTCGTTGGTAATATGAGGAACAATCTGAACAGTCTTTCCCAAATAAGCTCCTTCTCTTTCTTTATTAATCACCGTTTGGTAAACCCGTCCCGTTGTGACGTTATTCGCCTGAGAAGTAGGCGTGTTTAAAAACCGTTCATAATGTCCCAGATCTAAGTCAGTTTCAGCTCCGTCATCCGTTACATAACATTCACCATGCTCGTAGGGATTAAGAGTGCCGGGATCGACATTCAAATAGGGATCAAACTTTTGGATGGTTACTTTTAAACCTCTGGCCTGAAGGAGTTTGGCTAAAGATGCAGAAATTATTCCCTTTCCTAAGGATGAGGTTACGCCTCCCGTAACGAAGATATACTTTGTCATATTAGATTGCTCTTGGCAGAACTTTTGAGATTCACTGTTACGGAATACAAAGCTAAGCATATTCTGGGATAACCCGAAATTACTGGTACACATTTTGTTCTACAGTGGGTGTAAATTAGTAATTCCCGTTTCCTTTCCTATTTCTATCGGGTCATTAACCTCCTCCCCTTTATCTAGCAAAAACAATATCAACTCATTTTCCTCAGGTACTAAGCCTGGTTGCTTCTGTTCATATTTCCTAAAAAGTTTTTAGTAACAGTTTTTTATAGGTATGGCTGTATCTTTCTAAGATATGGCCTTTTTTATATTTAAATATAAAATATATTTTTATTTTATTGATTTTATTTTTAAACCCCCTTATTTTACGAGCACTTACAGATTTTTTACAATTTTACTAACCGCGCTTAATAAAATTTATTTTAAAAATAGATTAAAATAGGCGCACACCAAAACTTCACCTGATATGACCTACGGGAACAATTCCAGGCAACAGTTCTTGTTGCTTCTAATTTTGCTTCTCCCCACACTGGCCTTTTCGGCCTATTCTTCAACTCAAAATACTTCCGAATCCGACTGCGGCAAGCACATAGTGCATTGTGAAGGCGAACGACATTATCCTGACGGCGTTGTCTATCAGGGCGAATTCATGTATGGCAAACCACACGGCAAAGGTTTAATGACCTGGAAGGATGGTAGTACCTATAAAGGCCACTTCGTCAAAGGACTCCGCCACGGAGAAGGGGAACAGACCTTTCCGGATGGTAGCTCTTACCTCGGTGAGTTTGACCATGGTTTTATGCAGGGTCAGGGATTGTTTACTTTTGCCTGCGGCCACGAATACCACGGCATGTTTTTTAAAGACAAAATGGAAGGCAAAGGAGCTATTCACTTTATAAATGGTGAAACTTACAGCGGTGATTGGGTTGAAGAACTTCCGGATGGCGATGGCATCTACACCATGACCGACGGAACTCGTTATCTAACTTCTTTTCGTAGTGGTAAACGTCACGGAGAAGGAACCGTAGCCTTTCCTACGGAAGACCTCATGACGACCTACTGGAAAAAAGGAAAACCTGTTAAAGTAGCCAGATTTGAATTTAAAAACGGAGATCAGCTGATCAGTAATTGGGAGACTGGTTCTTTACTCAATAACCTTACTTATACTTTACAATCGGGAATAACCGTCACCGGAAATTTAAGTACCATTGAATCCGAATTACTAAAAAAAGGCATTCAACCAGAAAATTTAAGACAAAATATTGCTTTGGTTTATTATGCCATCGCCATGGAATATAAAATAGATAAAGACTATAAAAAAGCCTCGGAGATCATCGATCAGGCACAATCTAAACTCTTGCCCGGTGATCTACTTTTTCAAATAATTGAAATACATAAACAAACCGCAGTTCCCAACATCCAAATAAATTAATCTACATTTTATAAACGAAAATTCCTGATTAATAGTCACAAATATTTGTGGTTTTTTCCAACCATCATAAAACTTAGCGTTTTATGATGGTTTTTTTGTTGCGTCACATTTCGGCCTTTTCTATAAAAAGTCATACAAAGCCTTTTTTTTGACCATTCTGGCAAGTTTTTGTGACTGATTTACTTTATATAAAATAAAAATTAAAATATTTATTTTTATAATGTAAAAAAGCTATTAAGCATATTTACTCAACCCTTTCCAGACGAAAAAACAAAATCAAAACAACCATTTTGTGACATTTTTACAGACGGTCTGATTTTTGCAATAAATAAAATACCTACCCAAACTGTCTCCCCGCCAGATTAAATCCTCCCTTACTGCAGTTCACTGATCTTTATCATTATTACTTCATCCTCTCTTACATTCAAAGCTTGCTTCTTACACTAAATTATGTCTTATGAAATCAAACAAACAAACTTTTCGAGACACAAAACAACAAACAACACTCTTTTTGAAACACACTACACACACTTTTTTATTAATTTGTTTTATACTGTCCTTACCCTTCTCGGGAATTGGTCAAAATGTTCTAAAAACTAGAACAATAGAACAAACAAATTCTTGTAACGGCACTAATTCGCCTTACTCTTTTTACATCAGCAAAGCGAACTCAACCTTTGATGAGCGTTCTTATCAAATCCAAAACGGACAGTTTACGGAATACGATAATGGTACCGCTCGAATTACCGGGTTAGCAGTCAACAATGCGGACAGTAACATTAAATGGAGAATTGATGTTGGTTTAGCAAACAGAACTTTCAATGTCGATCCTGACAGTGTAAAAGCACCTGGTTGTCATACTTTAGATGTATCTGATTGGTATCTCTATACACAGACAACTGGAACTTTTACCGGAGAAGGTGCAATGCAAGGTGCAGTGGCCAACATGTATCGTCGCGGACCAGCATTTCAACTTGGAACAAATGGTAATGAAACAGAAATCACCAGCCGATTTAACGGCTGTGGATGGCATCACATTGAATTTACAAGTCAACCAAACAACGGAACTATTCTCGAGAATACAGTAGGAGATTTAAATCTGAACCTTACGGGAACCACCCTCACTGAACAGGAAAATTGTACTGGTGAAATCGTATCCTTCAAAATTTCCGGCGACAATAGTAGTATTACACTTCAGGATGGAGGTAGCTACCAAATCGGTGATTTGCCAGCCAACTCTACCATCGAAGCAGTCGCTACTGGTTCGCACGAGAGTATCGGATTTAATGTTAATGGAGCCGAAAATGAAGAAAATACGGTTCCCTATGATCACTATTGGACACCGGCTGTCGGTACATATACCATCTCAGCCAGTTTATTTAATGAAGATAATTGTTCAGGTATCAAATGTGATGAAAAAACCATCACTATTACCATCACCAATAACATACTACCACCTACAAATGTATGTGTAAAGTATAAAGTTTCTGATTCTACGCCAGAATGTGGTGCTTTCCCAAATGAAGCTGGTGTCTTCTTTCGAAGAACCTGTCCTTCTCCAACTTTCGAAGTTTGGAAAGCAGGAGACGACCTGATTTTACAGGAAACAGGTGATGGTACTGCTGCACTTACCGGTTCGGTATATAACGGAACTACAATAGGAATTGTAAATATTGAATATTGGGGGTACAGCTCGACTGGAACTCACTGGAATAATGAATGTTACCAAAATCAAATGACTGAAGATTATTTCTACAATCATTTTGAAGGTAGTATTACAATTGAAGGAGTTGAATATTCTTTAATTGAAAAAGGAGCTAGTCATGTTTTCGGACCAGGAGCCAATAACGAAAGTGCAGGCGAATTTGGATTCGGTGGATGGTTAGATGGTACCTGGGGAAATTGTGTAGAATCATTCGGTACGCTAACGCCAATTCAACCAGGTACCACTTGTGACGATGGCAATAGTAATACGATTACAGATATAGTCCAGCCAGATGGTTGTACTTGCGCAGGGGTACCTAAAGCTTCCATTGGAAACTTTGTATGGACTGACACTAATAACAATGGTATTCAGGATACTGGAGAACCTGGTATTTCCAACGTAGTAGTGATGCTACTCGATGGCAATGGCAACATGGTTAGCCAGACCACTACTGATCAAAATGGGCAATACATCTTCGACGTACTCACTGCCGGAAGTTATAAGGTTAAATTTCCAACTTCAACAAACACTAACGGTTCGGATTATATCTTAACCACACCAAACAATGGAGATGAAACAAAAGACAGCGATGCTCAACCAATACCTAACACAAATGATGCGACCACTGAAACGATCACATTAAATACTGGCGATAACTATACAGATTTAGACGCAGGATATATCCTTGGATGTAGCAATGTTAATTTTGACTTTTCTGCTACCACTTCCACTGATATTGCTTGTAATAATAGTAACAACGGACAGATTGACTTATCCTTAACTGGAGGCACTGCTCCTTATAACTACAACTGGAGTAACGGCACCACGACACAAGATTTAAATAACCTGTCACCTGGTAATTATACGGTCACGGTAATCGATGCTAACGGATGCGAAGGTACCTATAGTGCTAATATTTCTGAACCAACTGCAATCTCTGCGTCTACGGACGCTACCAACGTAGCTTGTAGCGGTGGAGACAACGGTGCAGTACAAGTTTCTGTCGACGGTGGTACCGCTCCTTATTCTTTTAACTGGAATAACGGTGCAACGACTCAAAACATTAACAGCTTAACTGCTGGTAGCTATACCGTAACCATCACCGACGCCAACAACTGTTCTACTACGGCTGCTGCTTCCGTAGATCAGGCCGGGGATTTGGTTATCGCAGTTGATCAGACGACCAACGTTTCTTGTAACGACGGTAACGACGGATCGGTTAGTATTTCTGTAACTGGTGGTACGGCTCCTTATTCCTACAACTGGAGTAACGGTGCAACTACCGAAGATTTAACTGACCTTTCTGCTGGTGAGTACACTGGAAATATTACCGACGCTAATGGTTGTTCGATCGCTGCTACTGTGACGATCTCTGAACCTGCTCCTGTTAACGCAACTGCTTCTGCTACCAACGTAGCTTGTAGCGGTGGAGATAACGGTGCAGTACAAGTTTCTGTCGACGGTGGTACCGCTCCTTATTCTTTTAACTGGAATAACGGTGCAACAACTCAAAACATTAACAGCTTAACCGCTGGTAGCTATACCGTAACCATCACCGACGCCAACAATTGTTCTACTACTGCTGCTGCTTCCGTAGATCAAGCAGGGGATTTGGTTATCGAAGTTGATCAGACGACCAACGTTTCTTGTAACGACGGTAACGACGGATCGGTTAGTATTTCTGTAACTGGTGGTACGGCTCCTTATTCCTACAACTGGAGTAACAGTGCAACTACCGAAGATTTAACTGACCTTTCTGCTGGTGAGTACACTGGAAATATTACCGACGCTAACGGGTGTTCGATCGCTGCTACTGTGACAATCTCTGAACCTGCTCCTGTTAACGCAACTGCTTCTGCTACCAACGTAGCTTGTAGTGGTGGAGACAACGGTGCAGTACAAGTTTCTGTTGACGGTGGTACCGCTCCTTATTCTTTTAACTGGAATAACGGCGCAACGACACAAAACATTAACAGCTTAACCGCTGGTAACTATACCGTAACCATCACCGACGCTAACAACTGTGCTACTACAGCTACTGCTTCCGTAGATCAAGCGGGGGACTTACTCGTAAATGTGACTCAATCATCGAATTCTTCTTGTAACGGTGACAACGACGGTGTAATTAGTATTTCCGTAACAGGTGGTACCACTCCTTACTCTTATGAGTGGAGTAACGGTGCAACTACCGAAGATTTAATTAATCTAACGGCTGGTGAATACACTGTTACTATTACCGACGCAAATGATTGTTCCGTTACTGCTACCGCAACGTTTACAGAACCTACACCAATCACTGCTACTACGGAAGCTACTAACGTAGCTTGTAGCGGTGGAGATAACGGTACAGTGCAAGTAACTGTAGAGGGTGGTACGGCTCCTTATTCTTTTAACTGGAGTAACGGCGCAACTACACAAAGTATCAATAGCTTAACTGCTGGTTCTTACACCGTAACCATCACTGACGCTAACAACTGTTCTACTACAGCTGCTGCTTCCGTAGATCAAGCGGGGGACTTATTGGTAACTGTAGATCAAACTACCAACGTCTCTTGTCATAATGATAACGACGGTGCGGCTAGTATCTCTGTAGATGGTGGTACCGCTCCTTATTCTTTTGACTGGAGTAACGGTGCTACCACGCAAGACTTAACTGGTCTTACTGCAGGTAATTATACTACCACAATTACCGACGCGAACGGCTGTTCTAACGCAGCCACCGTAACCATTACGGAACCTGAAGTACTTGGAGGTTCACTGAACATTACCAATATCACTTGTAGTGGAAACAACACTGGAAAGATTAACCTTTCTGTTTCCGGAGGATCAGCACCTTATAGTTTTAGCTGGAGTAATGGCGAAATTACCCGTAACCTTAGCAATCAATCTGCTGGTGTTTACAGTGTGACTATTACGGATGTGAAAGATTGTGCAATTGAACTTTCCGGAGAAATTCTGGAGACTGCAGAATTACAAATTGAAACACAGAGAATTGAAAATGTAACTTGCCAAGGTAACTCGGATGGATTAATTGACATTACAATTGTAGGAGGAACTGCTCCTTACAGTTATAACTGGAGTAATGGTGCTAACAGTGAAGATCTTTCTAACTTAAGTACCGGAAGTTACCAGGTAACAGTTACCGACGTGAACGGTTGTGAAGGCATTTACGAAAGTGCAATTACAGAACCTGAAGTGCTTGAATGCAAAGCTACTATTCTAGAAAATCTCACAACCCGAGGTGGTTCAGATGCCAGCTTATCAGCTTCTGCTTTAGGAGGTATCGCACCTTATAGTTACTTATGGAGTACACAGCAAACAACTGCTGAGATTAACAACCTAAGTGCTGGAAGTTACCAGGTAACTATCACAGACCAGAATGGATGTCAATGTGAAACAACTATCAAAATTAATGATCCTGCCAGTGTCGGTGACTTTGTTTGGGAAGACTTAAACGGAGATGGTATTCAAGATCCAACCGAGCCAGGTATTCCTAACGTGGAAGTTACTTTAACTGGAATTGATGCAAATGGTAATAATGTAAGCTTAACTGCTACTACAGACGAGAACGGTCAATATGACTTCGATGGTTTGTTACCAGGTACATATAAAATTACTTTTTCAACGCCCACTAATTTTGCCTCTACACCAGCTAACGTTGGAAACGATGCGCAGGATAGTGATGCACAGAATGGTATGACACCTGAATTTACGATTGAATACGGTGACGAAGATTTAAGTTTTGACGCAGGATTTTACAATCCGGTAAATATTGGAAACTTCGTTTGGTTTGATGCCAATAACAATGGTATTCAGGATGTGAATGAAGCTGGAGTAAATGGTGTGACCGTTAATTTATTTGACTTAGGTCCAGACGAGACATTTGGAACTTCTGATGATATACTAGTCGGAACACAAACTACGCAGACCAATAATGGTGCAGATGGAAGCTACCAGTTTACTGGTGTAGCACCAGGTAAGTATGCAATAAAATTTGACTTAACTGATTTACCGGTTGATTATGATTTTACTATACCAGGCGCCAGTGGGAACACCGTAGATAGCAACGTAGATCCAGTAACTGGAGTAACTGAAACGATTATGGTCGTATCTGGTCAAACAGATGATAATAGTATTGATGCTGGTTTAGTATTAGCTTGTGATGTAACCGCCGCATTTACTACGCAGCAGGAATTCTGTGAAGATGAGTTAGCTCAATTTACCGCAGAAGATGCAGGACCAGGTGCCACATACGAATGGGTGTTCTTTAACGGACCAAGTAATACTTCTACCTTTATCGGAACAAGAAGTGGTTATGATGTACCATTCCGTTTCACATCTCCGGGGGAGAAATTTGTTAAGCTGCTCGTCACTTTACCGAATGGTTGCCAGGCAATCGAAGAAAGAGTACTAAGTGTTGGTGGCAACATTACCAGCGGAGGAACGATTGGCTCAGACGAGGAAAATTGTGGTGCATTTGATCCGACCATTATTACCAACCTGAGCAGTCCTACGGGCGGAAATGGTAACTTTGCATTCATCTGGATGAAAAGTAACCAGCCTACTCCACCTACCAGTCTGCAGGATCCAGCATGGGAGTTAATTCCTAATGCAAATGGATTAGATTACGATCCTGAAATGATTGAAGAAACTACTTATTATATTCGCTGTAGCCGTATGGAATACTGTACAGATTACATCGGAGAAACAAATATTGTAGTAAAGTCAGTTAACGGAAATCTTATTTCTGAATTCAGTACAGACGATTATATTTGCTGGAAGCGACCGATTGAATTTATGGCTGATTTACAAGAATCAGGTGTTAGTTACCAGTGGGTAATCTTTAGAGGAGAAGATCAAACAGGTACTTATCTAGGAGCAAGAGACGGCGCTACGATGGACTTCACTTTTAATCAGGCAGGTGCACACTATATCCAACTACAGGTAAGTTTACCTAATGGATGTACTGGAACATACGGAGAAAAAGTCTTTGTAGATGGATACTCAAGAGTTTGTGGTGACAGTATTAATTTAACGGTTGTTACTGCCCTGAATTTTGATGCTCAGCCTAAAGATGACGGTACGGTATTATTGACGTGGGAAATTTCTAACGAACCTAGTAACGTCCAGTATACCATTGAGCACTCTACCGGAGATGATGATTTTGCAGCAATTGGCAATGTAAAAGGCGACTTTTCTGAACACTACGAATTCGTAGATGATGCGCCAATGTTTGGAATCAATTACTACCGTCTAAAGTATATTTACGAAGATGGATCCATTGATTTTTCTGATATCAAGCAAGTTGTCATGCGATTTGATGATAAGCAGAAAGTCAACGTTTTCCCTAATCCAACGCAAGATATTACGCGTCTAAGATTGGCAGAGCCCGATAGTGAAGACATAACAATCGAGTTGATTAATGGTCAGGGAATCACGCTGGAAAAGGTAATGCTACCCGCTGGTGAAACAGATGTCGAATTCGACCTGAGCATGTACGAAAGCGGACATTATTTTATCTATATGCTAAACAAAGGTAGAAAATCATTACTAAGTCGAGTTATGAAAGTAACTGACTAAGCAATAGTTCTTTACTTAAACTTTTTTATGGAGAAGGATCGCCTCATGGCGGTCCTTTTTTATTGGCCAATTGAATTATCTAGTTCCATTTTTCACATAAAAAAAAATCTATATGGTATCGTATTTGTTAACGTTTATATAACAAACTACTCACTCTTTACGATCCTCCTCTTTATATACCTGTCCCCATTACCGTCCTCCTTTGACAATACCTGCAATGTACTGAAATGACTAAGAAATCAACTTTTTTTATTCCCATGAATTAACATGTACTAAACCATCCTAAATGAGAAGACGTCAACCTACAAAAAGACAAAACCTTCTTACCAATTTTTTTACTTACAACTTACTACTAACCCTCTTCATTTTTACCTCGTCAGAGGCTTTTTCACAAAACATTCTTTTTGATCGTACCATTGATCAAACAGAACACTGTAATGGTGCTACGGTCTATTCTTTTTATCTAAATCTAGACAATATCACCAGTGCAGAAAAATTCTACCAAATCCAAAATGGAAGTATGGTAGAATACGACGATGGAACTGCTCGCCTAACCGGTACAGCGATCAATAATGTTCATCCTACCCAAAGCTGGGAGGTTGATGTTACCTTGGCTGGTCGGACTTTTAATTCGCCAGCAGGCAGTCCCAAAGTTCATAACTGTCAACCTACCGTAACAGACGACTGGTATTATTACACCAGTATCAGCGGCTCTTTCTACGGAGGAGGCGATTTTGCGGGTGCAGAAATCAGTGTGAGTCGAAGAGGACCTGCTTTCCAGATGGGAACCGGTGCCAACGAGAATGAAATAAATAACAAGTTTGATGGCTGCGGATGGTACTTCCTCGATTTTGTCAGTCAACCGACCAATGGTACCACGATCGATGGACCTCACGGTGACTTTAATTTCTCTGTGTCTGATAGTATAATGACGGAAGATCAAAGCTGCGGAGGATCTATTTCTAATTTTACCCTAACCAATGGACCAGAAGATTTGATCCTAGCCGATGGCGGTACTTATACCATTAGTGAACTTCCAGGCGGTGCTGAACTGCTCGCAGAAGTAAATGGATCACATGGTAGTTTAAAATTTGATGTGAGTGGATCATTGAATACACAAAACACACTACCTTATAGTTTTAGTTGGAATCCAACTCCGGGCACTTATACCATATATGCTCAGTTATTTTCTGAGGATGACCTGGAGGGGACAAGTTGTGATGATAAATTAATCACCATCACCATTCTACCAAATCCTATCACACCACCAACCATGATCGTTTCTTTGGGAGATGATCAACAGTTTTGTGAAGGAGATACGATTACACTTTCACCAAATGTAGGGAATCAATCTGATTGTGAACTTTTCTGTGCGGCAAATGGTACAGAACTAATCGCTCAGTATGATATGAACGATTGTGCGGCTTTTACAAACGATAACTCTACCTATGAATATACAGAATTTGACGCAGCAACTAACACCATGAATTGTGCTCAAATTTCTACTAGTAAAATA